>NZ_JBHVFE010000046.1:0-31342 GCF_042801945.1 Kitasatospora sp. NPDC057542 | reverse complement strand
CGCCGCGGCCGGTCCGCCGCGGCGGCCGATCAGGTCGGCGGCGAGCGCGCGCAGCTGGTACCGCTCGATCGCGGCCTGCTCGTTGGCGTCGGCGTCGAGCTGGACCCGGCCCTGCTGGGTCAGCACCGCGGAGTAGTGCTTGCCGGGCCGGAAGGTCAGGCGCGAGAAGTCTGCGTGCACGGTTTCCCTTTCGGATTCACTCGGAGCGGGTCAGGAGGCGTGGAAGATCCCGGCGTCGGTGCCGGCCGGGGTGTACTCGGCCAGCCGCGCCCGCAGGTTGTCCTCGCGCTGGGGCTGGAACAGGTTGTGGAAGGCGCCGAGTTCGCAGCGGTCCTCGGCGCCGCGGGTGATCTCCGGCGCGCACCCGGCGGCCAACTGGCCGTAGCCGGGCGTGCCGTACCGCAGGCTGGTGAACAGCGGGCGGACCCGCTCGGCCTCCAGCTCGCGCAGTCGGGCGGCCTGCGCTGGGTCCAGCTCGCCGCGCTCGACCAGCTCGGTCACCGCCGAGCGCACCAGGTCCGGCTGGCACTCGTACCGGCGCGGGGTGCGCGAGCACGGCGGGACGTAGCAGAACCGCAGGCAGCCGAGCGAGCGGCGGGCCACCCGCAGCCGCCCGGTGAACACGCAGTCCTCGGCGATCGGCACCGCGTGGGTGTGCACCTCGCCGACCACGGTGGATCGGTGGGCGTGCAGCAGCGCGTAGGCGTGCTCGCAGTCGGGCCCGGAGAGCGCAGGGCGCTCGGGACCGGTGGCGTCCAGGATGCTGTCGGCGAGGTGGATCTCCAGCGGGTCGGTGTCGACCTCGTCGCCGACGACCTGGATCGTGCCCAGGATGCTGCGCTCGATCTTCACGCAGGCGGTGGTGTGGTCCAGCACGAGGCTGGGCTCCTGCGGCGAGTGCGGTTCGCAGTGCGGCTCCAGCGACCAGCCCGGCACCAGGGTGCAGTGCCGCAGGGTGACGGAGGCCAGCGGTCCGGTGACGTTGACCCCGCGACCGGTGATCAGCAGCCCGTCCAGGACCAGCTGCCCGCCCGGGCAGACGCCCCGGACGTTGAGTGCGTCCGGCCGGTTGCTGTACCAGTCGAGCAGCCGGATCACCGGCCGGGTGCCCTCGGCGGCGCGCAGTTCGAGGCGGTCGTCGGCCGCCAGGTCGAAGTCCACCTGTTCCTGGTAGGCGCCGCTGTGGGTGATCTCGATGACGGCGGCGCCGCCCGCGCTGCCGGACTCCTGGTCGGCGCGCCACTTCTGGTAGGCGTCGTTGATCCGCTCGTACGGCCCGCCGGGGCCGACCCGGTAGACCGTCCGGTGCCGGGCCTCCGGGCGGTCGCGCGGGTACTCCCCGCCGCCGGTGTCGTCGCCGGACGCGTAGTGGTAGTCGACCCAGACGCCGCGGCGCGGGGCGGAGCGGGCGCCGAAGGCGATCCGGCCGAGCAGCGGGTCGACGGCGACCTGCCCGCGCTTGGGCCGGTACGTCCAGTCGCTCAGGTCGGCCACCGTGATCTCGGTGGGCGGGACCGGCTCCTGGGCGCCGTCGCGCCAGATGGCGAAGCTCTTGCCCGGCCCGTAGTAGTCGGCCAGGCGCTCGGCGAGCTGACGGCGCCGGATCGGGGCCGGCACGTTGTCGATCGTCGCGAGGTGGGTGGTCGACGGCTCCGGCTCGGGTTTGGCGACCAGCTGGGCGTCGTTGCCGAGGACCGAGAAGGTGAAGAGGTTCCTGGCCCGGTCGATGCAGTACGCGGGTGCCCGGGTGACCGGGTACGGCTTCAGCCGCCAGACGTACAGGGCGACACCGGCCGGCGTGTAGCCGCCCTGGCGGCGGGTGGAGGCGGCCCGGCGGACGTCGGCGGTATGCGCCTGCCCGTCGAAGGGCCCGCCGAGCAGGTCCAGCTCGGCGCCGCGCCGCACGTCGACCAGCCGGCCCCGGCTCAGCCGCTGACGGTCGGCCGGCTCCTCGTCCGGGCGCAGCAGCCGCACCGGCTGGGTGCCGCCGAGCAGCCGGGAGAGCTCCACCGCCCGGGCCGGCCAGTCGGCGACCGAGGCGGACAGCTCCTCCAGCAGGGCGAGCGTGCCCTTGCGCCGGCGGTTGGCGACGGTGTTCGCGACGTCGTGCCGCGGCGCCAGCCGGGCGGCGAGCCGGTCGCGGGCCGCGGCCCGCTCCGGGGAGGCCCCACCGTTCAGGCCGGTGGCGAGCACCTCCTCGTAGCCGGGCAGGATCCGGTAGCCGACCAGGTCGCCGAGGTAGGCGACGGCCCAGTCGGCGGCGGTCTCCACGAACCAGTCCTGGTAGCCCTGTTCGACGCCGCTGCGGACGACGTCGACCTGCTCGGCGATGACGGCCAACAGGGCGCGCAGCGGCTCGCCCGCCTCGGCGTCCCGCAGCCGGTGCCACTGCGGCAGCAGCTCCACCAGTCCGTCCGGATCACGAGTCATCGGAGCACCTCCTTGAGGATCAACGTGTCGGGCAGGTTCGGTGACAGCAGGGCGAGTTGGGCCGGGCGGATGCCGCGGAACACCGTCACCACGCGGCCGGGCGGCAGCGGCTGGGTGTCGGTGACGGACGGGTTGAGACGCAGCAGCTCGGCGACCGAGATGCCGTTGCGGGCCGCGACCTCGGTAAGGGTCTCCCCTTCGGGGCCCCGCACCCGGTACCGCTGTTCGTCGAAGCGGGCGAGTCGGGCCGGGACGGTCGGCTGCGGCTGGGCGAGCCGCTCGGACAGGTGCTCCAGGCCCTCCGGGGTGAGGCTGCCGGGCACGCCCGTGAAGGCGTCGACCTCGACCCAGTCCACGCCGGGGACGGCCTGGGCGGCGGTGAGCACCTCGGACAGGTGGGCGCTCTGGCCGAGTTGGCGCCCGGCGTAGCCGAGCCGGTCGAGCAGGGCGCGGCGCAGCGCCGGTTCGACCAGGTCCCAGGAGTGGTCCGGGTCGACCTTGACGCTCAGGGCGACGACCAGCAGGACGAGTTCGCGCAGCGCGACCTCGACCGGCAGCTTCGGGTCGCCGTAGGTGGTGAGCGAGGACCGCAGGGTGCGGATCAGGTCGGAGTCGGCGGTGAGCGGGATGTCGTCCACCCCGGCCACCGTGACGTGGACGAGCTCCCGCCTGCCGTCCGAGAGCCGGGTGGCGCTCGCGCGCCCGATGCCGGCCCGGGAGCGGGTGAAGTTCTCGTAGTCGGGCACCGAGACCAGCCGGTCCAGGGCGGTGACGGCGAGCGGGATGTTGCGCCTGGCCAGGCCCGGGCCGTCCGGTCCGGCGCCGCCGGTGGCGGGCAGCGGGTTGACGACGGCGGAGACGCCGAGCGGGCGGGTGGTGAGCTGGGTGATCCGTCCGGCGCCGACGTTGCCGCTCTCGCCGATGCCGATCCGGTAGCGGGCGCGGACGTTCTCCCGGCCGGTGGGCAGGCGTGAACCGTGCACGCCGTCGCCGAAGGTGACGGTGGTGCGGCCGTCGGTCGTGGTCGCGGTGACGTAGACCTGTTCGTCCGGGCCGCGCCCGGCGAGGCTGTCGACCTCGTGCCAGCGCACCCCGTCGACCCGGACCTCCAGGGTGCTGCGCGCGCCCCTGGGGGTGTCGGCGGCGAGCCAGGTGAGCGGCGACTGCCACAGCGTGAAGCGCTGGCCGGGTAGGCCGGCGTCGCCGCTGCCGATGGCCTCGTCGCGGGTGGCGCCCTGGGTGGCGCGGACCACGTTACCGAGGACCTGGACGGTGTCGCGCCGGTAGCGGAAGGCGAGGCGGGCGCTGAGCGTGATGGTGGTGCGGACGGTGTCCCCGGGCAGGCGCGGGTCGACGCTCTGCTCGACGCCGGCGATCATGGCGAGTTCGGTGCCCCGGACCCCGGCGGTGTTCGGGATGTCGGTCCGCTCGCCGCTGACCGCGATCCACCGGCCGGGGGTCAGCCCGTCGTAGAGCCGGGCGAGTTCGATCCGGTCGCCGTGGACCTCCTCGGTGACGGGCTCGTCGGCGAGCCGCAGCGACTCGCCGCGGGCGTAGACGGTGGCGTCCCGGATGTCCGAGAGCTGGGTGTCCTTCTCGTCCAACCACGGCTGCTGCAGGGACAGTTCGGTTACCTTGCCGGTGATGCCGAAGTCGGCGCGGGAGATCACGCGTACGTCGGTCACCCGGGTGATGACCTCGGCGAGGTCGCGGCTGCCCGGGATGCCGCCGTCGATTCCCTTGCGCGGGCGCTGGATGACCACCCAGCTGCCGGGCGCGATCTGGTCGTACACGGCGTCGAGGGTGAGGACCGTGCCGGAGACCGGCTGCAGCTTCGTGGTGAACACCACCTCGACCGCGGGCGGCGACTCGTCGGTGGCGCTGTAGCGGTGGACCCGGACGTTCAGCTCGCCGGACTCGCCGGTCTTCTCCTGGCCCGGGTCGAGCTGGTAGTCGAGCGCGGCGCCGGGCCCGCCGTCGACCTTCACGTGGATGCGGCCGTCGGCCTGCGGGCGGGACACGAAGACGGTGCGCTCGGGCAGCTCGGCCAGGAACTTGGCGCTGACCCCGGCCTCCTGGTCGGGAGCGGGCACGGCGGCGCGCACGGCGGCGGCGTGCGGATTCGGCTGCGGCGCCGGCGGCTCGGTGGTGACCACCTTGACCTGTCCGGGCCCGAAGGGGAAGGTGTGGTCCCACGGCAGCGAGAAGCCGTTGTGCGTCAGGCTGCCGGCCTCGACGTACGTGAAGTCGGCGGTCTTCGGGACGGTGCCGGCGGTGTCGAAGCCGACCCGGACGCCGATCAGCGTGCTGCCGGAGAGCGGCCAGTCCACGTAGCGGTCGATCCGGCCGTCGTTGCCGTAGACAGGCTTGAGTGGCGCGGTGGCGCCGAACGGGGTGGCGACCACCCGCATCGCCTGGATCTCGTGCACGGCGAGCGGCGCCGTCAGGTCGACCCGCCGCCAGGCGGGGTAGAGGCCGTCGCGCAGCCGGGGGTCGAGTGCGGACAGCAGCTGCACGCCGAGGTCCGAGCCGGGCGCGAACAGGCGCCGCGGGTCGCGGGCGAGGTCCCGGGCGCTCAGCGGGGGCCGGGTGGGGGCGGTGCGCAGCGCCGCCAGCACCGAGCCGAGTCCGCGGACGGCCGGGTCGGCGGTGCCGATGCCGGGAGGGTGCGGTCCGGGCTTGTCGGGAGCCTGCGGCGGCTCCAGCTGGTGGGCGCGGTTGCGCAGGCCGGACAGCTCGTCGCCGAGGCGTCCGAACCAGTCGGCCACTGGCTGCTGGGAGCGCGCCAGTTCGGCGGCCTCGGCCGACCGGGCGATCACCGGGGCGAGCCGGTCGGCGAAGTCCGCGGGGGTGCTCAGCGGGCCGGACGGCCGGTCGAGGTCGGCGCGCAGCGGGGCCAGCACCTGGTCGTCGAAGTCCCGGACGATCCGGCTGTGCCCGGGCCTGGGGTTCGGAGCGTTCTCGGAGACGGTGATCCAGTCCGCCAGCTCGGCGCGCAGGTCCTTGAGGGTGCGCAGGTCCCGGGGCAGCCCGATCACCGTGACGTCGTTCTCGCGGTCGAGCCGCACCTCGGGCACCAGCCGCAGCACCCGGTGGACCGGGTCGGCGGCCTTGTCGGCGTTGAACACGAACAGCAGCCGGTCGCCGGGCTTGATGTTGTTGGCGGTGCCGGCGGCGAACAGCTCGGCCCGGCCGCCGGGGTTCAGCTGTCCGGGCGTCAGCTGGTACGGGCGGCGGCGCAGCACCGCCAGTTCGTTCCAGGCGGAGCGGGCGGCGAGGTCCTCGGCGGTCTCGAAGGACTGCGGGTCCTCGCCAGGGCCGGGGACGCTCTGGCTGCGGGCGCCGCGCGGGATGGTCACGGTCGGGTCCTCGGCGGCCCGCGGGTCGTGGTCGAGCGTGTAGGCGAGGTAGGTGTCGGCGGCGACGCCGGGCCGGGGCCGGTGCCCGACCAGCCGGCCGAGCAGGGTGAGCGAGCCCTCCTCGGTGGCGGTGCGCAGGTAGCCCTCGTTGGCGATCCGCTCCGAGTAGAAGGTGAGCACGTCGGCGAGCACGGCCCAGGAGTCCAGCAGCGCGATCGCCGGGTCGTCCGGGGTGCGGACGGTCAGGTCGCGCAGCGCCGGGTAGGCGGGTCCGGACAGCCGGGCGAGCAGGCTGTTGAGGAACTCCCCGTAGCTGCCGACCCGGTAGCCGATGGCGTCCAACCCGGGCGGGTTGAACAGCGGGACCGGCGTCGCGGTGGCGGTGCCCGCGCAGCCGCAGGTGCACTGGCCGCTCATCGGCCACCTCCGATCACGATCGAGAGCCGGCCGTTCTCCGGCCAGTCGGGGTCGTTGTCGCAGCCGGCGATCTCCAGCGCGCCGAGCCGCAGCAGCCCGTCGGCCAGCTCGCCGTCGTCCCGCCCGAACTGCCGCCGCAGCCGGGTGACCCGGGCACTGACCACGCCCGGTACGGCGGCGGCCGCGGCCACCAGCCGGGAGACCCGCACCGGCTCGCCGAAGCCCAGCGCGTCCGGGTGGAAAAAGCCGAGGCGGCCGTCCGGCAAGGCGCGGTTGCCCAGCACCCGCCGCAACTCGGCGAGCACGTGGCCGCGTTGGTAGCCGGGGGCGGCGCAGACCTGCAGTTCGAGGTCGAGCGGCACCACCAGGGCGGGGCGGACGACCAGGTCGTGGCCGATCCGGCGGTACGCCTCCAGGCCGTGTCCGACCGCTTCGAGCAGGGCGGTGTCCGCGGTGGCGTGCCCGTACGGCTCGACGGCGACGTGGACCTCCTGGCCGCTGCCGGTCCAGCGGAGTTCGGCGGCGGCCCGCCGGACGCCCGGCAGGGCAGCGGCCAGCTCCGCGTAGTCGGCGGCGGTGACGGCGCGGAGCCGGGTGCGGCTTAGCGCGAGCGGGGCCAACTGCCGTACCTGGTCGAGCGGTTCAGGATCGGTGCCGCCGCTCGCGGGCATCGGGTTGCGGACCCGGAGCAGCGCGTCCTGCGGAGGTATGGCGGTGCTGCGCCCCCTCAGGTGGGGCGGCTGGTCCTGGCAGACCACCAGGTGGTTGATGGCCTCCGCGCCGACGTTGCCGGCCGTGCCGTTGCCGATCCGGTAGGCGACCCGCAACTCCGCGCCGGGCCGGGGCGGCTGACCGTGCCGCCCGTCGCCGAAGCGCAGCGCGAGGCGGCCGTCGTCCTCCGGCTCGCCGACGAAGTGCCGGTCGCGCGGGCCGTCGGCGAGCAGGTCCCGGCGGGGCGTCCACTCCTGGCCCCCGGCGGTGGCCCGGACGGCCGGCAGTGCGGCACGAGGGTCCTGGACGGCGATCCCGGACGCCGGGCCGGCCAACGCGGGGGAGTCGGGGTCGAGCCCGGAGGCGTACCGCCCGCCCCAGCTCTGCGCCACCTCCCAGACGCCAGGCCGCCGGAGCACCCCGCCGGAGCGGGCCCGGGCGGTGAGCACCTCGAGGCGGCGCAGTTTGGCGGCGAGCAGGCGGGTGCGGCGGGCCAGCAGTTCGCGCAGCCCGGCGGCGGGCCGTTCGGCGAGGTGCAGCTCGTGCACCACCTGGGCCCCGAACAGCAGGGTCAGCTCGGCGAGTTCGGCGCGGGAGAGGGGGCGGCCGCAGTCCGCCCGGTGCCACAGCTCCTCCAGCCACTGGCGGACCCGTTCGGGGATGCCGGCGAGCAGGGCGGCCTGCCGGGCGCAGACGTGAGCCCGGTCGGGGTAGGCGGCCGCCTGGGTCACCGGCGCGTAGCGCAGCACCGGGCGGAAAGGCTGCGGCAGGACGGGGTAACGGGTCTGGTCGAGCAGCGCCTCCAGCGTCGCCGCCTGGGCGTCGGCCGTGGGCGGCTCGACCACGGTGCCCTGGCCGTCCTCGCCCTCCGCGCTCGCGCCCGGCGCGAGCTGGATGCTCAGCCCGGCCCGCCGGACCGCCGCCTCGCCGAGCAGCGCGTACAGCTCGCGGACCTGTTGCGGGCCGAGCTGGCGGCCGGTCCTGGTCCGGTCGAGCAGTTCGTGGATCGCCTCCGCCGCGGGGCTGCCCCCGGTGCGGTCCGCGCAGCCGGATCCGTCCGGCCCGCAGGGCGCCACCCGGACCGGCTCCGGCGGCACCGCGAAGGTCTCCGGGGCTCCGCCGCAGAAGGTGAGCGAGCGGCCGTGGTCAACCAGGACGACGTTGCCGCGGGCGACGCTCACGTCGGTGATCGGGCCACAGTCGCTCCCGCCGCGTGCGGACAGGCAGACCGGGAAGGAGAGGGCGTCCTCCGGCGCCCACTCGACCTCGACCACGGGCTGCTGGTACAGCTCGTCGACCAGGCGGGTGACCGAGGTGAGCCGGACGGCCTGGCGGTGCGCGGGGTCGGCGTCGGCGGCGGCGCCGGTGCGCGGGCCGAGCACCTCCTCGACGACCAGCAGGTCGCCGGGGCGCAGCGCCAGGTGCCGGGTGCGGTCCTCGGGCCGGTCGGCCTGGTGCCAGTCGTCGCGCAGGGTGGCGGAGGTCGCGCCCTTCGACAGGACGCAGTCCTGGTTGCCCCAGGTCCAGAACCGGATGGTGTTGTGCTCGGGGCGCAGCACCAGGTCCGTTCCGCCGAGCGGCTCGAACACCTCGACCGCCGCGGTCCGGGTGAGCGCGTCCAGTTGCTCGTCGGGGATCACCGTGGACAGCTCCGGGCGTTCCTGCGGGCCGAGCCGGCTGACGTCGACGGCGGCGAAGCGGAAGCTGCCGGGGTGGAGGGTGAGCGGGCGGTCCGTCGCCAGGGCGACGAACGCCCGGGCGTTGCAGCCGTCGTGCACGGCGTAGTCGATCAGCCGGACGTGCCGGCGCACCGACACCCGGCGGCGGGCGGTGTCGAGGTACGCCTCGGTGGCCACCGCGTCCTGCTGGTAGGAGAGCTGGTCGGCGGTGTGGGCGAGCAGTTCGACCAGCGTGATGCCGAGGTCGGGCAGGTGCCGCTCGGTCCAGCCGGGGGTGGTCAGGCTCATCCGGTCCAGCACGAGCCGGCGCAGGCTCTCGTAGTCGCGGGTGGTGTAGTCGATGACGGCGGACGCCGGGGCGGCGGGCGGGCAGCTCTCCTCGGTGCGGCAGTCGTAGGGGGAGGGGCAGTCGGCGCCGAAGGCGAACCCGGTGCTCGCGTACCTCGGGTCGAAGCCCGGGTACGGCCGGGTGCCCGGCCGGCCGTAGGCGTCCGCCTCGACCACGGCCAGCCGGTAGCGGGAGGTGTCGCCGACCCGGTCGAGGGTGACGTGCATCCGGTCGTCCAGCTCCGGGTCGTCCGCGCGCTCGATCTCGACCGCGAGGGCGCGCAGTCCGGTGATCCGGCGGCCGCCGTCGACGCGGATGTTCTCCGGGCCGAGCTCACTCGGCGCCCGGCCGAGGAAGGTCACCGTCAGCGTGCGTCCGTCGTCCTCCGGCTCGGCGCCGTCCAGGCCCAGCAGGTGCGCCGCGCGCACGTCGGCGCGCCGCAGCTCCGTCCCGCACTGTTCCGTCCCGCACCGGGCCGTCGGTTCCTCGGATCGCCCGGTCATGCCGCCACCCCGCCCTCGAACACGTCCTGCCGCTGCGTACCGGTCCGGCGGACCACGTAGGCCAGCTCGACCCGCACCACGTTGTCCTCGCTCTCCACGTCGAGCCCGTCGACCTCGATGACGTCGCCCAGCCACCGCTGCAGCGCCGCCTGGACGGACAGCTGCAGGGTGGCCGCCAGCTCCGGGCTGTTCGGCGCGAAGACCAGGTCGAGCAGCCCGCAGCCGAAGTCCGGGTGCATGACCCGCTCGCCGGGGCTGGTGAACAGCAACTGCTCGATCAGGTCGCGCACATGGTCGTCGTACGCCGCCTCGGCGGTGCGCCCGCGGCTGTCGATCCGGAACGGGAACGCGAGGTCCGTCCGGGCCGGACCGTGCAGCGGAGCCGTCGGGTCGGCGCCGGGCCCGGGCTGCTGTGCGGCGTGCGCACCCCTGGTGTTCATGGGCCCGGTGTTCATACGCCCTCCGCCCGCTGCTGGACGACGGTCACGACCGGCGGCCCCTGCGGGACCTGCTCGGCGCTCTGGCACAGCCCGATGGCGGACTGCGGCAGCGCGGGGGAGCCGTTTACCCGGATCCGGGCGGACGGCAGCACCCAGCGCACCGTCACACAGGGCTGCGGCTTGCCGGCCACGTTGAACGGGCAGCCGGTCACGGTGTACGGGTCGGCCGTACTGGTGACGGCCTGGCCGGCGACCAGCACCCGCGCCTGGGCGGGCCGGACCGTCGCCTGGGCGCCGTGCGGGCAGGTCACCGTCGCATTGACGTGCAGCAGATTTCCGGTCATCGGATACCTCCGTGGATACCCCTGGCTTCAGCCGGGGGTGGGGTACCTCCCGCTTGCGGGGGGAGAAACGGAACTCCTGCGGAGCAGGGCAAGGAGCTGCGATTCGCCGCGAGGCGGACCGCGGTGCCCTGACTTGCAGATTTGGTCTTTACCAAAGGTGGCATTAGTTTGCGAGCGTGACGGCCATTCAGATGAAGCGGGCTTTCAAGTTCCGCTTCTACCCGACCGATGCGCAGGCGGCTGAGCTGTCCCGCACGTTCGGGTGTGTGCGGCTCGTGTACAACAAGGCGCTGGCCGCCCGCTCCGAGGCGTGGACGACGCGTCAGGAGCGGGTGAACTACAACGCCACGTCGGCGATGCTGACCGAGTGGAAGAGGACCGAGGAGCTGGCGTTCCTCTCCGAGGTCTCCTCCGTTCCGTTGCAGCAGGCCCTTCGGCATCTGCAGGGGGCATTCTCCAACTTCTGGAACAAGCGGGCGAAGTACCCGACGTTCAAGTCGAAGAAGAAGTCCCGTAAGTCCGCCGAGTACACCACCAGCGCGTTCCGCTACCGCGACGGCCGGCTCACGCTGGCGAAGATGACCGAGCCGCTGATGATCGTGTGGTCGAGGCCGCTGCCCGAAGGGCAGTCGCCGTCCACGGTGACCGTGTCCCAGGACGCGGCCGGGCGCTGGTTCGTCTCTCTGCTGTGCGATGACCGGCCAGCGATGCCGGATGCCCAGGCCGGTTCGGCCGTCGGTATTGACGTGGGTGTCACGTCGCTGGTGACGCTCTCCACCGGGGAGAAGATCACCAACCCGAGGCACGAACGCGCCGACCGTGAGCGCCTGGCCAGGGCCCAGCGGGAGCTGTCCCGCAAGGCCAAGGGATCGAACAACCGTGAGAAGGCCCGTAGGAAGGTCGCCCGCGTCCACGCGAGGATCGCTGACCGGCGCAGGGACTTCCTGCACAAGCTCACTACTCGACTCGTCCGTGAAAATCAAACGGTCGTGATCGAGGACCTGACGGTCCGCAACATGCTCAAGAATCGTAAGCTCGCCCGCGCCATCGGCGACGCTTCGTGGACCGAGCTGCGGACCATGCTGGAGTACAAGGCCCAGTGGTACGGCCGGGACCTGGTGACCATCGACCGGTGGTTCCCCAGTTCCAGGCTGTGCTCGGCCTGCGGAACCATCCGCACCAAGATGCCCCTGAACGTCCGCGAATGGACGTGCGACTGCGGAGCAGTCCACGACCGGGACGTGAACGCGGCACGCAACATCCTGGCCGCCGGACTGGCGGTTGCAGCCTGTGGAGACGGTGTAAGACCTCAACGGAGCACTCCGGGCGGGCAGTCGTCGATGAAGCAGGAAGTCGTCCCACCGCCGCGCTCACGCGCAGCGGCTCAGCCGCGAGACTGAGGGGAACCCCCTCCCTTTCAGGAGGGGGAGGAAGTCAAGACGTTCTCCCCCCCCGTCAGGTCACGCTCAGGGCGTCCTGGTTGATGGAAACGGTGGCGCCGACGAGCGAGATCGAGGCGCCCTGGCCGTTGCTGATCTGGATGCCCGAGTCGTTGATCACGATCGAGGCCCCGCTCGGGGTGCGGAGCGTGATCCCCGTGGTCGGGTCGTCGGACAGGACGATCACCCGCCGCCCGGTGGTCTCCAGCACCGTGTTCGGCGCCCCCGGCGGGCCGGTCGTCGCCTCCACCGGGACCTCCGAGGCGGAGCCGTACCAGCAGCCCGTCCAGATCGGGTAGCTCTGGTCGCCCTGCTCGAACTCCACCCACACGCCCGCCCCGACCGGCGGGACCGCGTAGTGCCCCATGCCCGGACCGGCCACCGGGAAGCAGGGCATCGCCCAGGTCGACACGGCCTCGCCCAGCACGTCGGGCACCTGGGCCTGGATGCGGCCGATCCCGAGCGGGTCGGCGTTGTTCACCACCGTCCCCCGGAACTTGCCGAGGTAGCGGGTCGGTTCGGCCATGCGGGCAACTCCTGCTGCAGCGTTAGGGGATGACGGTCGGCTGGAGGGCGATCAGGCCCTCGCGGGTCAGCGTGAAGTTCTGGGTGTACGAGCCGCGCTTGAGGTTGTGGGTGACGCTCTTGACGAAGTACAGGCCGTCGTAGGTGAGCCCGGCGCCGCGGACGCCGACCAGCTCGCGCGGCCGCAGCACGTGCCCGTACCGGACGACGTCGAGCTGGCCGGAGCCGGAGACGGCGTCCGCCGACTGCATCGCCTTGGCGATGGTCTCGGCGACGGCCTGGCTGGTGTCCTTCTTGGCGGTGTCGGCGATGACCTTCTTCTTCAGCGCCGGCGCGGGTTTGAGCGCCAGCGGCGGGCGCAGGATGCTGACCTCCGGTACCGGCAGGACGGAGGACACCTTGGTCGCCGGGAGCTGGATGCGGGCCTCCGGCTCCTCGCGGGCCGTGCCGTCGAAGGCGAACGTCAGCTGGTCGACGTTGGACAGCGCGTCCATGTTCACGTTCAGCGCGTGCTGCGGGACGCCGAGCCGGTTCTCCGGCCCCCAGTAGGCGCGGCTCATCCCGGGGACCGGGCCCGGGTCGAGGTAGAACACGTAGCCGTTGGCCTTCGCCAGCTCGCTGACGTACCCGAGGTCGGTGCCCTTCTGGAAGTCGATCCGCCGGGTGGGCATCGGCGTCTGCGGCACCAGCTCGGGGACGACCAGCGGCAGGATGCCGTACTGCCCGTACTTGCCGATGATCGCGGTGACCCGGGCCGCCGGGGACATCGCCGGGAAGGGCACCCCGGCCTGCTCCTCCAGGTCCATCAGCACGGTCAGGTCCTCGCCGGTGACGGTGAGCGTGGACTGGCCGGGCTGGTTGCTGATGCCCACCTCCTGACGGATGATCACACCGTCTATCAGCACGGTCGGGGTGCCCGTCACGGTCACCATCAGCACGACCCTGGTCTTCGGGTCGAAGAAGCCGCCCGGCAGCAGCGCGGTGTTGATCAGACCGTGCTTCGACAGGTCGAAGGCGAGCTGGAACCCACTGCGCTGCCCGGACGCCACCGTGACCTGCGCCGACAGCAGGGCGTCCGTCACCGGCTGCGGCACCGGCACCGGGATCTGCGGACCCATCAGCAGGCTGAGGTGGATCGACCCGACCGGCCCGCCTCCCGTGACGGCCGAGAGGTCAGGCATTGCCCACCCCCGGCACCGCGCCGGGCAGCGCGATGGTGATCCGCCGACCCGGCGTCGCAATCAACTCCCGCGGATCGACCACCGGGTTGGCGTCGGCGATCCGCCACCACTGGTCGGCGCTGCCGAGGTAGCGGTTCGCGAGCAGGTCGAGGCGGTCGCCGGCGCTCACGGTGTGCTCGGCCAGCGGGGTCAGACCGTCCGCGCTCGGCAGCAACCTCCGCTGCAGGTACGGCACCTGCCGCCTGTCCGGCGTCGTGTGCAAGGCCACCGGGACGCCGTGGTACCGGCTGGTCAGCGGGTATGGCGAGGGCGCGGGCAGCCCGTTCAGTGGGTCGTCGACAGTCATCAGAACCCCCCTCCGAGGCCGAGCGCACTCAGCCGGCCACCGGCCGCAGTGCCGACCAGCCGCTCCTTCTGCGCCAGATGCGCCAGGTACAGCTCCGCCCCGCGGTGCCCGGTCGGCAGATCACTGACGGTCAGGACCCGCAGACCGATCGCGACGGCGGCCCTGATCGGATTCAGGTCGATGTCGAACGCCTCCTCGGTGATGGTGAGTTCGGTCAGCCGCACCGGCAGGATCCGCTTGCCACCCCAGGTGAAGAGGGTCAGCGGGGCCTCGATCGGAGTGATTTCGAGAGTGCCCAGCGCGGCCAGCGCCTGATTGGCCAGCAGCTGCGCACTGGTCGGCTGCACCAGCAACTCCAGCGTCGCCAGCTGCGGATGGATCCCGTTCGGCGACGGCACCTCCAACTGGTCGGTGGCGTCCAGCTCCGCGGTGAACTTCCACGTCTCGACGGCCGGCCCCTTCAGCCGCAACGCCTCCGTCCGGTCCCCGCTCCCGTCCGCCCCCGCCACCTGCGGCGCCAACGACCGCTCCAGGCTGTCCGGATTGAACTGCAGCACGATGACCCGCTGCGGCGTCCCCCGCTGCGGATCCACGATGACCAGCCCGGACCGTACGGGCCTGGGGACATCGCTGAAACCGGTCACGCGTCCCCTCCTTCCCTGTCGGAGTCCTTCTCCTGGGAGGCCCGGCGGTCGCGCTCCGCGATGACGGCGCGAGCCTGGTCCCGGACCTTCTCCTCCGGGTCGTGTTCCCGGAGGAACACGAACAGGGGATGGAGTTCCTCCCAGTCGACCCGCCCGGCGCAGAAGACGGCGATCCGTCGGACTAGCGGCTCGGGATCGTTCATCGACCAGCGGAACAGGGCGAACATGTCCGGGTCGAACGGGCCGTAACAATGGACGGAAAGCATCCGCAGGGCGTTCATGAGGGCGACGCCGTCCCGGGTGCTGTCGAACAGCTCCGTCATGGTCTCGTTGTCGTGCACGTCGATTCGCCTGCGGACGAATTCGACGGTCGGTTCCCGGTCCAGGCCCGCGATCAGGAAGTAGCGGACCTGAAGGAGATCGTCCTCGATCCAGTAGACGGCCGCACCGCGGTCGGGCGTCAGCCAGATCTTTTGGAAGGGGGAGCCGTTGCTGCTCTCACTCGTCGAGTGGAGATCCCAACCGGCTTCTTCCGCGAGCCTGTCGACCTCGGCACGACCGAGTACGTCCTTGGGTACGAGCCGCACGAACAGGGTCAACGGAACTCCTTCATCGCAGTGGGGGGTTGAGTCGTCACGAGGGTATCCACAGGCCGCCGGGCGATCTCCGCCATCCGGGGTGCAGCTTCTCGTCCGACGCTATTCGGCCGTCGGGCGCGAGGAACCTCGCGGCGTTGTGCATCGCCCACAGGGGGAACTGCTGGACCAGCTGTTCGTCGCTGAGCATCAGGACATCGGCCTTGGCCTTGGCGAAAGCGCGGATTATCAGGAGCTTGGACCGTGTCGTCATCCCCGCCACGGCCGTTTCGAGCTGAGCGCCTCTCTTGGTGAGCTCGCCGGTCCGGGAGTTCGTGTGCTCGGCGGCGATGCCCTGCGGGTTCAGCAGGTACTGCGAGCCGGCCACGGCGTTGCGTGGCGCCATGGTGTTGGTGTTCGACACGACGTCCTGCCAGGTCGCCTCGGGGAAGTTCGCGAGTTGCCAGGCCGCGATGTTCGTCATGGCGGCTGCCGGATAGCGAGCGCCCTCGACGGTCGGCATGAGCCTGGCCGCCGCTGCCATGGTCTCGGCGGCCTTCGGATTGCTGCGGAAGAACTCGTCCTGCGGGAGTCGGCGCTGTACGAGGTCGAAGAAGGCCCGCTGCATCCGCTGACGGGCTTGGGTCGATCGGTCGGCCGCGCTGACGCCTTCCTTGCCGAGGCTGTGGGCGAGCATGTCCTCGATCTCGGCCAACTTGTCGGCCGCCGCGTCCTTCGACGCCGGCCCGGCCTTGACGTAGTGCCCCGACCCCAGACCGCTGAGCACCTTGACCAGCCCTGGCGGAGTCTCACCGGCTCGGTCGCCGCTCCTGATGGCGCCCTGCTGTTCGCTGACACCGATCTCCATGCCACCGCCGGATGCCATGATGATGCGCTCGTGCCCCGGAGGCCGGTTCCCCCCGTGGATGGCACGTGCCTCGACCAGACCGGCGCGGGCCGGCCGGGTCTCCTGGCTGGGCGTGTCCGACGCGCTGCGGCGCTCCTGGTAGGCGCGCTGCTCCTCGTTGAGCACGCCGGCCTGGGCGACGACCTCCGGTGCGTTGATCAGTTTCTCGCCGAGCTGTTCCAGGATGCGCATCAGTGCGGGTTCGTTCTTGCGCACCAGGTCCTCGGCCGCCGGAATGTGGTCCCGGACGTCCTTCTCCGGGTTCAGTTCGGCGGTGATTGCGGTCAGCGGCCCGTCCTCGCGGGCGCTCAGGCCGGTCAGCCGGTACCACGCCCGCATTCCGCGGAGGACGCCACGGAGCGTCAGGCGGCCGATGCCGAAACCGAGCAGGCGATCGACCTTCGGCCGGATCCTCGCCACGATCAGTTCGAGGCGCTGCTTCTTCGCGTCCGGGGAGTTCTCGTGGGCGCGGCGTTGGGCGCGCTGCTGTTGGCGCTTCTGGTGCCAGGCGCGCAGCCGGTCGCGTTGCTTGCGGTAGGCGTCGCGGATGCGGTGGGCGCCGTTGGTGAGGGCGCGGCCGAGTTTGCTGTCGAGGAGCTTGCGGCCGAGGGTACGGGCGGCGACGCGGACGCGGTTGAGGGCGGCCTTGACGGTCTGGCGGGAGGCGTTGAGGGCGCGGCCGACGGGGGAGGTGGGGCGGCGGGGTGCGGTGGACTTGGGGCGGGTGACCTCGCGGCGCGGGCGTCCGGGGGTGGCCGAGGGGTGGCGCTCGGCCTGTCGGACGGTGTGCCGGGCGGGGCCGGTACGGGCGGGGCGGGCGGGCCGGGCGCGGCCGGGGGAGGGCGGTTTGCGCAGCGACCGGGTGGCGCGGCGCAGGCCCGCGCGGGCCTTGTTGACGGCGTTCCCGGCGGCCCTGCGGGCGCCCTTGCCGGCCCTGGCCAGACCCTTGAGGATCTTCTGGGCGATCCCCTTGAGCTTGGTGCCGACGGCTTTGCCTGCCCCCTTGAGCTTGCTGAGCAGGAAGTTGGAGATGAAGTCGAGCAGCGCGACCACGCCCGCCGCGACCGCGTCGGCGAACAGGCAGGCGGCCGAGCCGGATTTGACTGCCTTGAGGAAGGTGACGAACTTCCCGATCGCGGCGACGATCTTGCTGATGGTGTTCCACGCCGCCACCAGGCCCTGGATGATCGCCATGATCGCGCCCGCGGCCGGCACGATCAGCGACACCAGCTTCTCGACGACGATCGAGACGATCATTCCGGGCAGCGAGGCGACGATCGCCTGCCAGGCCATCCGTCCGATCTGGGCCATCGAGATGCAGCCCTTGACCAGGACGTTGACGATGGTGGAGGTCAGGCCGACCACCGACTCGACCTTCTCGTTGAACCACTGCTTGACCGCGCTCTTGATCGCACCCCACAGGTAGTGCTGGATGCCGTCGATCGCGGCGCTGCCGAGCTTCTTCAGCCAGCCGCCCGGGTCGGAGGCGATGTCGCCGATCAGGACCGCGAACTCTCCGAAGACCGCGATCGCCTTCTCGACGAAGTCGATCGCGTCCATGACGGACTTGCGGACCGCCTCGATCGCGGCCTTGAGCCCGGCCTCCAGCGCGTTCAGCAGCGCGTTCAGCCCGGCGGCCAGCAGGTCGAGCAGCTTGTTGACGGCGTTCTTGAGCTTGTCCGCCCACTCGTTGACCTTGGCGACGGCTTTGTCGCGCCACTCCTCGATCTTCTTGCGGAACTTGTCCCGCAGTTCGGGGAAGGCCGCCAGCAGCACGTCGCAGATCTTGATCAGCGCGTCGGCGAGCTTGTCGATCAGCTCGACGGCGAACTTGCGCGCCTGGTCGATCGCCCAGTTCGCGAACTTTCGGAAGCCGTCGATGATGTCGTTGATCAGGCCGCGGAAGTAGTCGAAGACCTTGGTGACCGCCTCGACCAGCGCGTCGAAGGCGGCCTTGACCTTGGACTTGACCCAGCCCCACCAGCCCTCGGACTCCTCCTTCTTGCGGTCCTTCTCCTTCTGCGCCTTCTCCTCGGCCTCCTTCCGCTTGTCCTGGATCTTCTGGTTGTCCTGCTGCTGACGGTCCCGGACGTCCTTGTCGGCCTCGGTGCGCTTCTTGCCGATCTGTCCGGTCTTGTCCTGGTGCTCGGCGTCGGCGTCCTGGTCCGCGGTGGTGGCCTTCTGGTCCTGCTCGGTGCGCCACTGCTCGCGCTCGCCCTTGACCTTCTCGGCGGCCTCGCCCCGTTCGCCGGCCTGGGCCTGGGCGTTGTCCGCCACCGCCTGGTCGACCTCGGCCTGGTTCTGCCGGCGCGCATCGGCCTCGCCCTGCTTCTGCTTGGCCTGTTCGGAGCCCAGTTGGCTCTGGCCCTGGCCGACCGCGGCCTGGATCTGCGGGCCGCGCTCCTGCTGGGTCACGATGCCGATGCCCGGCTTGGTGTCGACCGCGCCGCCGGCCCTGGCGCCCCCGCCCTTGCCCCCGCCGCCCGGTACGGAGGCGGTGAGGGTCTCCTTCGGCACGTCCGGGTAGATCCGGTCCTCGCCCATCGGCTTGGCGGCGTCCTCCCGGCCGACGCCGAGGATCTTCGTGGAACTGTCCTTGAGCTTCGCGGCCTGCTGGTCGGTGCGCGCCGGGTCGCTCTCGCCGGTCAGTTCGACCTCGGGCGCCCGGCCGACCGTGGTGTTCAACGCCGGATCCGTCGTGGGGACGCCGTCGACCGCGCCCTGCACTTGCTGCACTTCCTGCGGCGAGACCTGGGTGCCCGCGTCGTCGGCGACGTGCGGCACGGCGACCCGGTCGCCGGGGTTCCGGCCCTCGACCTTCTTCTGCTGGGCCTTCTGCTGCTCGCCGTCCGCGCCCTGCGGACCGACCCGCTCCAGCCGCTCCGTCACCGCCACGGCGGGCGGCGCGGCCTCGGGCGTGCCGGACTGGGTCTGTGGTGCGCCGGACGGGCGCTGGACGGTCGGCGGGGCGGCCTGCAACCGGGCGTGCTGCTCGCCGACCGTACGGTCGACCGAGCCGTCCACGCCGTCCAGGGTGGTGGCCAGCTGATCGGGCGGCAGGCTCGCGGCGGTGGCGAGCGCGCTCTGCGGGTCCTGGGCGGAGACGTCGGGCGGGGCCTGCTGCTTCTCCTGCTTGGGCGGGGCGCCCCCGGCTGCGCCACCGGCCGCGCAGCCGCCACCCGCGCCTCCGCCGTTGCCACCGGCACCGCCGTCCGGCTCCGCCTCGGTGGTGGGCTGCTGCGGGCCCGCGCAGGCACCGCCGCCGGACTCCAGTGAGGCGTCCGGGGCAGGCTGGGCGGTGAGTCCGGCGGGCGCGTCGGCCTGCTCGGCAGCCGGGCCGGGGGCGGCGTCGGCGTCGGCGTCGCGGCCGGTGTCGGGACGGGTGTCGGGAGTGGCGGCGGGCCCGCCGGGGCCGTCGCCGCCGACCGGACCTGTCGTGCCGGGGGCCGCGGCGGTGAGCTCCGGGCCCGGGCCCTGCGGCTCGGGTGTGGCCGCGGGCTCGGCCTCGCGTGCCTCCTCGGCGGGGGCTTCCGGCTGCTGCGGCTCCGTCGGGGCGGGCTCGGTGGCGGCTGGTGCCGGGGTCGCGGTCGGGTTCGTGGCCGGGTCGGGGCCGATCTCCTGCTCGACCGGCTGCTCCGGCTGGAGGTCGCGGGCGCTCCGCTCCTCGGCCTCGGCGCCGGGGCTCGGCTCGGGGGCGGCCGCAGGCTGGGCCGGGTCGGGCTGGGCCTGCTCGGGAGCCGTCGGCTCCGCCTCGTCCTCGGGCCGGCTCTCCCGCTCGGCCTGCACCTGGTCGGCCTTGGTGGCGGGCGGGGCGGGGAACTCCGGCGCCTCGGCGTTCGCGGGGGGCGCGCCGTCCGCCGACACCTGGATCTGATCGGTGGTCGGCACGCCGGACATGTCGGGGTCGGTCGAGGGCAGGAAGTCCCCGGGATTGAGCTCCGGCCCGGGCACGGCCGACTGCGACTGCCGCTCCCGGTCCGTGGCGGGGTCGTCGTGGACCTCCGCGTCCGCGCCGGGCTCCAGACCCAACGGCCGCTCCTCGTCCGGGGCTTCGCGCTGCTGCTGGTCGCCCTCCAGCATTCCGTGCCGGGCGAGCGGGCTGTCCTCGGCCCGCGCGATCGCTTCCAGGCGCTCGGGTTCGACGGGTGCCGGCTGCGGCAGCGGCGCGGCGGCGGGCTCCTGTGGCTTCGTGCCGGCCGAGGGCTGGGCGGCGGCGTCCGCCGGTCCGGCTTCGGGCGAGCCGGGTACGGAGACGGCTGCCGGCTGGGCGCCCTCCTCCGTCGTGGCGGCCTGCTCCGGCCCCGCGTCGGGGGTCGTCGCGGGCGCCTCCTCGACGGCGGGAGGCTGTGCGTCGGCGGCGGGCTGGGTCTGACCGGCCTCCGGCTGCGGAGCCGGCTGCGCGCCCGGTGGAGTCTGCGCGGCCTCGCCCGCCGCGGGCTGGGCCTGCCCCTCCTGCTGCTCGTCCTGCTGCTCCGGGCGCTCCTGGTCGTCCTTGCCTTCCTTGCCGCCGTGCCCCTTGCGGCGCTTGCGCCGACCCTTCGGGTCGTCCGACTGCCGTGCCTCCTCGTCGAGTTGACGTTTCCGGTCCTGCTCGTCTCGGTCCTGCCCCTCCGGCTGCTCGCGCTCGTCGGTGGCCCGGTCGGCGGCATCGGTGACCGGCTCGGGCGTCTGCGCGCCGTCCACGTCGGCCGGGCGGTGCTCGGCGGCCTCGACCAGCTCCAGCACCCGGGTGTAGTCCGACGAAGGCAGCCGGTCCGCCAGCCGGGAAAGCACGGAGGCCTGCAACTCCGGTGCGAAGCGGGCGAGTTGCAGGCGGACCCGGCCGGAGGAGTCGGTCGGGTCCCCGCGCAGCGAGCGCAGGATGCCGGCTGCCAGTCGGTCGACCAGGGTGGCCGGATCGAGCCGCTCGGTGCGGAACCGGTCGGCGTCGACGGTCGCGTAGCGGAGCCAGCCCGGCGTGGCGCCCGGCGTCGCCGCCGCCGGCCGGTCCTCGCGCGCGCCGTGCTCCGCCTCCCGTTCGATCGCGTCCTGCGGCAGGCTGACCGCGCCCAGGTCACGGCCGGCCCGCAGCGCGCCGAGCGGGTTCGGGGCCTGGACGGTGTGCAGCAGCTCGTGGGTGAGCAGCCGCCGGCCGTCCTCACCGGCCGGCCGGTACTTGCCCTCGCCGAAGAAGAGGTCCGGACCGACGGCGACGGCGTCCGCGCCGATCAGCTCGGTCAGCGCGGCGGAGTCCCGGTCGGTGTGCACCCGGACCCGGCTGAGGTCGTGCCCGAGCCGCGCCTCCAACTCCCGGCGCACGCCCGGGTCCAGCGGCTGGCCCGCGCCGGAGACGATCTCCTTCGGCTCGGGCGTGCGGGCCTTCGGCGCCCGCGTCTTGCGCCGGGTCGCGCCCTGCTTGGCGTCCTGCCCGGAATCCCGGGCAGGAGCGTTCAGCCGGCTCATGTCCGCCCCCGCTCCGGAGCCCGGCCACCGCCGGACAGCCCGGTGTGCACGGCGCGGGCGAGCGCCTCGCCGAGCCGCTGCGCCGAGGCGTCAGCCGGCAGCGGCGGCAGCCCGGAGAGCAGGTCCAGCGCGTGGTCGCCGTCGACCGCGAGCGGCACGCCGCGCGTCTCGACCAGGCGGGTCAGCTCGCTCCGGAACGCCGCCGTCAGCCGCTCGTGGTCGATCCGCGCGAAGCCGTCGAGGACCAGCTCGCCGATCTCGACCTCGATCCGCCCGGCACCGCCCGTCCCCGCGCTGCCCGGCTCGGTGCTGCGCCGCCCGATCCCGGGCCCCTCGGTCAGATCCATCCGGAGACCTCCGAGGGCGACAGCGAGCGCTCCAGCTTGAGGTACTCGGTGCGCGCGGCGGCCAGCAGGTGCCGCATCTGCATCGGGCAGTCCTCGTCGGCGGCCAGGAAGGCGGCGGACAGCGCGATGTTGCGGATGGAGCCGCCCGCCACGGTGAGCTGGGCGAGCCGCTCCGGATCGACGCCCTGGCTGGGGGTCTGCGCGGGGATGACCCGCCGCCAGATCTCGGCGCGCTCCGGCACTCCGGGGAACGGGAAGTCGGCCACGAACCTGATTCGCCGCATGAACGCAGGGTCCAGCGCCTTCTTCATGTTGGTGGTGAGCACGGCCAGGCCCCGGTAGGCCTCCATCCGCATCAGCAGGTAGCTGACCTCCAGGTTGGCGTAGCGGTCATGGCTGTCCTTGATCTCGCTGCGCTTGCCGAACAGCGCGTCGGCCTCGTCGAACAGCAGCAGCGCGCCGCCGCGTTCGGCCGCGTCGAAGACCCGCCGGAGGTTCTTCTCGGTCTCGCCGATGTACTTGCTGACGACCTGGGAGAGGTCAATGACGAACAGGTCCACGCCGAGCTGCCCGGCGACGACTTCGGCCGCCAGCGTCTTCCCGGTGCCCGACCCGCCGGCGAACAGCGCGGTCACGCCGAGGCCGCGGCGCAGCACCGACTCGAAGCCCCACTCCTGGTAGACCGTGCCGCGCCGGCGGACGTGGGCGACGATCTCGCGCAGCGTCGCGAGCTGGCGTTCCTCAAGGACCAGGTCGTCCCAGGCGGCGCGCGGCTCGACCCGCCGGCCCAGCTCGTCCAGGGACATCCGGGCTTCCGCCAGCCCGGCGTGCCAGGCCAGTCGGCTGACGTCCGCACCCTCCCCGCCGTCCGCACCCTCCGCGCCGTCCGCGCTGTCCCCGCCGTTGCCGCGGGATTCGGCAGCCCGCCGGGCGGTCGCGGCGGCCGAGCGGATCACATGGCCGGGCAGCGAGAACTGCGCGGCCAGCGCGCGGAGTCCGCCCTCGGTGACCCCCGGCGCACCGTCCAGCGCCTCGGCCCAGATCCCCAGCTGCTCCTCGGGGCCGAGCGGGGGCACGGTCAGCCTGGTACGGTCCGAGGCCCCGGCGGGCGGGGGCTCGTCGCCGGACACGACCAGCGGCACCGCGAGGCCGGCGAGGAAGGCCTCCGCGCCGTTCGGGGCCTGCCGACGCTCCCGGCCCGGCTCCCCGCTCTCCACCAGCAGCGCGGCCGGGATCAGGATCGCCTCGCGCTGCCACAGCCGGGCGAGTTGCTCGCGCTCGGCGGGCTCGGTGGGCAGGTCCTCGCGGTGCGCGGCGTAGAGGCCGAGTCCGGCGCGGTGGGCCGCCTCCGCCGCGATCTCCCAGCGGGTGCGGCGGTCGGCGCCGGTCAGCTCGGTGTGCGGCGGGCCGGACAGCCCGGCCGAGGTCCACCCCCGCGCCAGCGCGGCGGCGCACCGCTCGTGCGGGCCGGGCAGCCCGTCGGGCGGTCCTACCCGGGTGAGCAGGCCGTGCAGCCGCACGTCCAGGTACGGCACGCCGACCAGGAAGTGCAGCACCCGCTCGTCGATCCGCAGCCGGGAGGCGGTGAGCGCCGTCTCGTCGTCGAGTTCGACCAGCCGGAAGCGGCGCAGCGGGCCCACCGGGGTGAGCGCGCTCCAGTGCGGCTGGTCCAGGGCGGCGAGGGCGAGGGAGAAGGTCGGGTACGCGCGCCCCGGGTCGCCGCCCGCCGCGGCGCACCGGGCGGCGGCCGTGGGGTCGATCGCGGGGGCGGAGGTCAGCACGAGGACGTCGCGCTCGAACGGGGTGAGCCCGAAGGAAGCGGTGACGGCGTCCAGGGCGGTGGCGGGCTGCCGGCGCCCGCCCCGGCGGGTGCCGGGTGCCGACGGGACGGCGGGCTCGGCAGAACGGCCGGCCGCGTGCGCGTCGACCCGTTCGAGCACGGCGGCGACCGCGGCGGACAGCGACTCCCGGTGCGAGTCGTCCGCCGAGCCGTCGCGGCCCTGCCTCCGGCGCGTGCTCATCTCCCAACCCCCCGTCCTGCGGTCAGCGCGTCAGGTCCACGACCGGGCCGGTGAAGGCCCCGTCGCCGGACACCGTCAACTCGCTCGGCACGCCGTCCACCTGGATCCGGGCCAGGTACGCCGTCGGGCGGACGCCGACGACCGGCACCCGGACCTCGAACGGGTCGGTGCGCGGCAGCGGCGGCGCGGGTGCGCGGAACTGGCGGCTCGCCCCGGGCCGCCCGGCGGGCGGGTGCAACTCGTCCAGTAGCAGCAGGACTTGCTGGTCGTCCCGGAGCGGCAGGTCCAGCTGGACATCCAGCCGGGCCGAGACCCCGGCCGGTCCGTCGCTGCGGTCCGCGGTGCCGATCGGCGCGACGATCCGCGGCTGCCGGGCGAAGGTCTGCACGTTGGACTCCACGGCGAGGTGCTCGGCGGCCGGTCGGCCGTCCAGTGCCAGCCCGTGCAGCACCTGCACCCGGAACACACCGGGCGGCAGGTCCTCCGGTACGGCGATCACCAGGCGGTCGTCCCGGACACCGCCCGGGTCGACCGTCACCCGGCGCTCGCCCAGCCGGGCCACCACCAGGTCCGCGCGCAGGCCGGAGCCGTCCACCACCAGCTCCCGGTCCTTGGTCACCGGCCCTTCCGCGGGGGCGCCCTGGGATCCGGCGGGCCGGGAGAGCACCCGCTCGACGACCGGTCCGCGGGACGGCACGGCCCGCACGGAACGGCGCAGCACCGGCTTGCCGGCCACCGGATCGGCCTTGCCCTCCACGAAGACGGCGGTGGCCTGGTAGGCCACGGACAGCGCGTACGGCGTCTGGAACAGCGTCATCCACAGCTTGGACATCTCGTCCACGTCCATCGGCGTGGGCGTGAAGCGCACCCGCTGCGGCGAGGCGGCCAGGTCCGTCCCCACCAGGTACGGCTGGGTGGCCGCCTCCTCGATCAACTGCCGGGACAGCAGCGGCTGTTCGGTCAGCGCCCGGACCACGCAGCCGAGCAGCCGCTGGCCGACCAGCTGGGTCTCCTCGCCGTAGCAGCTGATCAGGTAGTGCAGGTCCAGGGCGGCGGCCGGCCGGGTCAGCACGGTGCCGTCGGTCGCGCGGGTGGGCGCGTCGCGGTTGCGCAGCGAGGCGTTGGGCGTGACCTGGTAGAGGAAGACGGTGATGGTCGGGTCGGTGGGCGGCTCGGTCGGCGGCTTGCGGGCGCTGACCTCGACCGCGAACGGGATGTCGGGCGAGAGCGCTCGGGTGATGAGCAGCCGCAGCGCCTCGCTCACGGTGGCGATCGCGAGGTGGTTACTCATGCGTCCGCCTTGCTGCGCTCGGCAGGGGCATTCGCCCGTACGCACCTTCTGATGGCTCGCTCGCTCCGCTCGCTCACGGGTTCACCCCCTCGGTCATGTGCCCCACCCGCTCGCTCATGAGGTCTCCCGGTTGAGGTACTTGTCCAGGTCGAGGGCCGGGCCCGGGCGGGCGGCCGCCGGCTTGTGCGGTCCGGCCGGGGTGCGCTGGGCGGCCTTGACCTCGACCCGCCCGATCTGGACCCGTACCACCCGCTCGACCGGCCGCTGCTGGCGGTGGCTCCCGGTCCTGTGCGTCTGGCCCGGGGCAGTTGCCACGGCGGCGCGCCGTACGGACGCCGGCGCGGCGGCGGCCGGCCGGACCGGTGCGGGCGGTGCCACGGTCGGCAGCTCGGGGGCAGCCGCCCGGTGCAGTGCGGTGACGGGCGTCGGTACGGCTGCCGGGCGGGCGGCCTCCCTCCGCACCGCCGGTTCGACGGCCGGTGCGGCAACGGGGGTGACCGGCGGCGCGATCAGCAGCGGCGTGCGCGGCAGCGGAAGGACGGGTGCGACAGCCGGCCGGTCCTCACCGACCACCGCCCGCAGCGCCCTCTCGACCGGCGCCGCGGGCGGTGCCGCCGGCGGCCGGGCGAGTGGCACGGGAGCGGGTCGCCCGCCCGAGCGGCCCGGCCCGAACGACTCCTCGTCCACGACCGGCAGCGCCGGAGCGAGCGCGTCGAGCCGTTCGAACGGCTCCGGCAGGCGCGGGCGCACCCGTACCCCGGCCCGGTCCCCGCTCAGGCCGTCCTTCGCCACCAGGCGGTCGAAGTGGTCAGGCATCTGCACACAGCTCCAGGTAGTAGCGGCGCCGCAGCGGGCTGAGCGCCAGGATCTCCGCCTCGCTCCAGCCGTAGGCGGTGGCCAGGAGGTGGACGTCGAGCAGGGTCGACCGGGCCCAGTCGTCCAGCTCCTCCCAGAGGTAGGAGGCGATGTCCAACTCGGCGAGGGCCTGCTCGCCGCACTCGGGGCAGCTGAGGTTCAGCCGGACGTCCGCGCAGGGGTCGGCCGCGGCGGCGGCCTCGGCCACGCGCCGCTGGACCGGTTCGGGGAGCTGCCGGGCGGCGACCGGCTCCCCGCCGTGCTCGGCGGTCAGCACGCACCGCTCCAGTACAACGGCCCGGGCCTGGCCTGCGGGGGCCTGTTCGGCGACGGCCAGGTCGCCGGGGGTGGGCAGCCGGAAGCCGACCTGCCAGCCGTCCAGCTCCACCCGCAGCGGGCCGTCCGCCGGCCGCGCGGCACCGACCACCTGCCCGGCGTCGAAGGCGAACTCCATCTCCTCCGCGCAACTCGGGCAGCCGACCCGCACGTTGAGCAGTTCGCCGAACAACTCGGCGCGCAGGCAGAACAGTTCTGCGTCCCGCCGGCCGAGCGGTACGGCCAGCAGTTCCTCCGTCCCGGCGCCCGGACGGGCGACGGTGTGCAGCAGCAGGGCCCGCCCGGTGCGGCCGGCCGCCAGCCCGGCCTCCCAGGCGGCCAGCAGGGCGGCCTCCCCGGCGAGTTCCATCGGTCGGCCGCTCAGGCCGGCTGCTGGAACGAGGGCTCTTCCGGCTCGGGCGTCTCCTCGTCCCGCTCCCAGCCCTCCACCTCCAGCTTGAGGCTCTGGATCGCCACCGCGTTGGCGTTGGCGTCCAGTTCGCCGAGCACCTGGTACTCACTCGGCCAGGCGCGGTACAGCTTGTGGGCGACCGCCACCTGACCGGCCTCGTTGAGCACCTGGATCACCAGGTCCTTGCGGAAGTCCCGCAACGAGACCTCCGCCCCGCGGCCCGC
The DNA here is from genome assembly GCF_042801945.1 of Kitasatospora sp. NPDC057542. NCBI lineage: Bacteria > Bacillati > Actinomycetota > Actinomycetes > Kitasatosporales > Streptomycetaceae > Kitasatospora > Kitasatospora sp. NPDC057542. The sequence goes on along the minus strand of NZ_JBHVFE010000046.1, from coordinate 4,607 downwards.
GCCGACCATCCAGACCTTGTTGGCCCAGCGGTCGAACTCCGGGTCGTGGGTGACCCCGCGCTCCAGGGTGACCGCCTCGAAGTCGGTGCGCCCCGGCGACTTGCGCGGTGCGCTCGGATCGCCCCCGCTGCGGTGCTTCACCACCTCGGTGGTGCGCTTGAGCGGGCTGATCTTGCTGATTCCGGCGACGACCCGACCGTCCCAGACGACCAGGAACTTGAAGTTCTTGTACGGGTCGAACCGGTGTGGATTGACGGTGAACTCGACCATGGAGATCCTAAACCTCGAACTGTCCGGCGAGCTGCTCGATCTTGACGATCACGAATTCCGCGGGCTTGAGTGGCGCGAATCCGACCACGACGTTCACCACGCCGCGATTGATGTCGTCCTGCGTAGTGGTGTCCTTGTCGCACTTGACGAAATAGGCCGAGCGCGCCGACGTGCCCTGGAACGCGCCCTGCTGGAACAGCGAGTGCAGGAACGCGCCCACGTTCAGCCGGATCTGCGCCCACAGCCGCTCGTCGTTGGGCTCGAACACGACCCATTTGGTGCCGCGGTAGAGGCTCTCCTCCAGCATCAGCGCCAGGCGCCGCACCGGGACGTACTTCCACTGCGAGCTGAGCGCGTCGGCGCCCGCCATGGTCCGCGCGCCCCACGCCACCGGGCCCACCACCGGGAACGTCCGCAGGCAGTTCACCGCGAGCGGGTTCAGCAGGCCGTTCTCCCGGTCCGTCAGCGGGACGGTCAGCGCGCGTACCCCGGGCAGTCCGGCCTCGGTGCCCGCGGGTGCCTTCCACACGCCCCGCTGGCCGTCGGTGCGCGCCATCACGCCGGCGATGGTGCCCGACGGCGGGAAGCTGCGCAGCCGGCCGGTGAGCGGGTCGACCAGCTCCAGGTGCGGGAAGTACAGCGCGGCGTGGTCGTTGCGCACCGAGTCGAAGGCGGACAGGCCCGCCCGGGCGGCGTCCAGCGTCGTCCACGCCTGCGGCGAGTCGACGATCAGGAACATCCGCTGCTCCACGCAGAGTGCCTGGGCGGCCGAGACGACCGTGACGGCGTCGTCCACGCTGGCGTAGCCGGCCAGTTCCGGCAGCACCAGCAGGTTGACGTCCGGCACGTCGCGCAGGGCCTGGATGCCGGTCTTGCCGGCCTCGCTACCGATCAGGTCCGTCATGCCGGGGGCTCCGCCGTCCTGGCCGCCGGCGAGGGCGAGGACCGGCGGGTTGACCGAGCCCTCCAGTCCGAGGTTGTTGGCGGCCTCACCGAGGAAGCGCACCACGTCGGCCGGGTCGGTGGAGCCGGCGACGACCTGGAGCTGCCGCCCGAACACGCTCACCCGGGTGCCCGCGAAGGCCCGCTTGCCCGGGGCGTCGGGCAGGGCCCGCAGCTTGCGCTCCAGTAGCAGGGCGAGTTCGGGGACGGTGGTCGGCGCGGTGCCGTCCGCGGCGGGGTCGTAGATCGTGACGGTCCGCGAGACGTCGGCGATCTTCACCTGGATCTCGTGGGTGAGGTCCGGCAGGGTGGCCGCGAAGGGCTTGGAGACGGTGCCCACCGGGTCCGGCCGGCTCTCCGCCAGCACCTTGACCCGGACGACAGTCGAGCCGCTGTTCACCACCGTCTCGGCGAACCGGGGGCTGGCGGCCCGGACCGACAGGTCCGCGAAGGACTCCCGGACGGCGCCGGAGGTGTCGAAGACCTGGAGGTTGAAGGTCTCGGCCGGGGTCGGCGTCCGGTAGTCCACGGCGACCCGCAGCCCCCCGCCCCAGAGCCCCGGCTCGACGGCCGTGACCTCCAGGGCCGGGGTGGCGGTGGAGGTCTGCGTCGAGTTGAGCGTGACGCCCGCGGCGGCGCCGGTGCCGGCCGCCGCGACCCGGACCACCATCCCGACCGAGCCCCCGTTGAGGAAGAACTGCTGGACGGCGTAGCTGACCGGGCTCTGACTCGCGAGTCCGCCGAAACGGCGTTCGAAGTCCGCGAAACTGGTGATGGTGACCGGCTGGTTGAGCGGGCCGCGCCGGGTGGCCCCGACGAAGGCGGTCACCGAGGTGCTCACCGCGGTGATGGTACGGACGCCGCTGGGAAGCTCTTCGATGTAGACGCCCGGGTAGGTCGGTGTCGTCGGCAATTCCCCCTCCGTTCACTTCGTGCATCAAGAGGCCGGTAAAATGGGATCCGGATGCATTGGTGGCAGGCTCAGTCTCGGATTCAGGCGACAATTCGTCAAGACATGAACAGAAAAGGCTAATTGTAATACCGGGCCTTTTCGGGGGTTGCGGAATTGGGCATTCCGCAACCCCTGTGCTGGTGCCAGTCAGCCGCCTTCGGGCAGGTTCCGGTAGTCGGGTCGGGCCGGCGTGGGGTCCGGCGGCGTCGCTGCGGGTGCGGGTGCGGGCGCGGGTGCGGGCGTAGGCGTGGGTGCAGGTGCGGGCTCAGGCGCCGGAGCCGGCGCGGGCGTAGGCGTGGGTGCAGGTGCGGACGGCGCAGGCGTAGGTGCGGCAGGCGTGGGTGCAGGTGTGGCCGGCGTGGGCGCGGGGACCGGCGGCTGGTAGGACGGCGGCCGGGCGGCCCCCAGGAACCAGCCCCAGCTCGCGCCGAACCGGTGCTCCAGGAACCGGAACGCGGCGTAGTAGACCGTGCCGAAGCCGGTGACCAGGGCGGAGGTGACGGAGGCGTTGTCCAGGTGGATTCCGAGCCGCGCGGCCTGCACCACGAGGAACGCGACGATGTAGGGAACGCACGTGCGCCACAGGGACAGGGCGAGTTGGTACATCTGTCCTCCTCGGCCGACGTCAGCCGGCGACGGTGAAGCCGTGCGCCTGGCCGAGCCGGGTCAGCGAGTTGATGCCGGGTATGCCGTCCGCCTGCTGCCCGCTGTACCCGTACCGGCGCTGCAGCGCGGAGTAGGCGTCGATGGTCCGGGTGCCGAACGAGCCGTCGGCCCACTGCCGGTCGAGCAGCTCCTCGGCGACGAGGGCCCGCTCCACCGTGTACACGTCGTCGGCGTGCGTGGTGGCGCCCTGGGGCGCGTCCGGGTCCTGGCGGGCCGCCGCGACCACCCGCGACTTCGACACCTCGGCCAGCGGGATCGGCCCGCCGAGCAGCCGGCGCAGCGAGGACTCGCCGGGCACGCCGTCCGCGTCCCCGCCGGAGTAGCCCAGACTGCGCTGGTAGTCGGCGTAGTTGAGGGTGTCGGCGTCGGTCCAGTCCGGTCCCGGGCCCTGCCCGTAGTGTGAGCCGAAACCCGCCGCCACCAGCGCCTCGCCGACGATGGTGACCTGCGGACCGTGCGCGCCGTAGCCGTACGACAGGCCGCCGACGTCCTTCCGGTACCGGGCCGGGGTCGGGTCTGGGACCGGGTCCGGCTGGGGCGCGGGCTGTTGGGGTGGGGTGACCACCGTGCCGGAGGGGCGCGGCGCACCCGACGTCACCCAGGCGTACAGCGCCGGGCCGGGGCAGTCGGTCGAGTAGCCGTCCTGGTGCCCCTTGATCTCCGGGCCCGCCGGGCCCTGCTGCTCGCAGTACTCGATCGCGTCCCGCAGCCCGTTGAGCTGTTCCGGGGTGGGCACGGTCGAGCCGGAGGAGCCGACCAGCCCGCACACCGCGTAGTGAGCCTCGTTGAGCGGGACGTCGCCGTTGGCGCTGTTGCGCCGGTTCAGCCCGCGGCCCTCGAACACGTGGCCGTGCTCGCAGACCACGAAGCTGTAGCCGATGTCCGACCAGCCGTCGTCGTCCATGTGTGAGGCCTGGAGGCGCCGTACGTAGGCCGGGCAGGTGTCGTGGGTGTCGAAGGTGTACGTCGTGCCGAGGTAGTGCACCTTCACTCCGGCGCGCGGACCGGCGTACGGGATCGAACCGTTAGGCTCGCGCCAGGGCCGCGCGCCCCACTGGTCCCGGTCCACCAGCTGCAGCCCCGGCCAGCCGGGCGACTGCGGCCCCGGGGTCGGCGCGGGTGGCTCGGGGTCCGGGGCCCGGCCGGCGCCGGCCCACGCCCGCAACTCGTCCAGCGAGCCGTTGAACATGTCCGCGTCGAGTGGGTCGTCGCTGTACTGGTGGAAGCGCCAGGACGCCTGGATGCGCGGCGAACCCGCGGAAACGTAGTCCGCTATCCACAGGAAGTCGCCGGCGTTGTCGTCCGTCCGGAACCAGTAGTCCCGGTTGGTGTAGAGCCCGACCAGGCGGTCCGGGTAACGCTGCTTGACCGCCGCCAGCCACCGGTTCTTCGCCTCGGTCGCGTCGCCGTCGCCGACCGACTGTCCGTACGGCTCGAAGTCCAGCACCAGCAGCTCGCCCGCGGGCACCTGCCCCACGACCTGGCAGAAGTGCTCCACCTCACCCTCGACCGGGTTCTCCGCGTGCAGGAAGTGGTAGTGCCCGACCACCAGCCCGCGCCCCCGGGCGTCCGCGAGTTTGTCGGCGTACCCCGACTGGCCGGTGTGGCCGCCTTCGGTGGCCTTGATGAAGACGAACTCCGCGTCCCCCGGAATGCCCGACTGGAAGTCGGAGACGTCATATTGAGCCGAAACGGCTTGGTTGCCTGCTCGTTGACACGGTGTGATCGAGGTCGGGGACATGCGGCGGCTGTCGCCTACGGCGCAGGAGGGTCTGCG
>NZ_JBHVFE010000045.1:0-31656 GCF_042801945.1 Kitasatospora sp. NPDC057542 | reverse complement strand
CGCCGGCGGGGCGACGGCCTTTCGGCGAGGACTGTCGGTCAGAAGACCGGCTGGCCGGCGCGGACGAGGCGCCAGGAGTCGGTGAAGAAGTCGGCGGGGTCGATGGTGCCCTTGGCCTTCACCCAGGCGATCATGGTGTTGCGGATCTCGTCGGAGTTCGACCAGACCATCTTGGCCTTGGCGACGTGCGGGAAGTTGCCGCCGCCGTTGGCGCGGTAGTTGTTGACGGCGAGGACGAACTCGGCGGCCGGGTCGATCGGCTTGCCCTGGAAGGACAGGTTGACGATCCGCTGGCCCTTCGGCTGGGCGATGTCGATGTCGTAGCTCAGGCCGTAGACCGAGTCGTAGTTGTAGTCCGGGGTGGCCTCGGCGCCGGTCAGGGCCTCCTTGTCGACCGGGGCACCCGGGGCGAGCTGGTTGTAGTACTTGACCGAGTACTCCAGGTAGTCCTTGAGCTGGGCGCCCGTCAGGATGCGGGCCTCCAGGGTGTTCTCGTAGATGTAGAGGCCCGCGGCGTCGCGCAGCTTGACCTGGCCGGACGGGATCAGGGCGGTGCGGTTGAACGGGGCGGCCTGGGCCAGCACCGGGAGGTTGGCGTACTGCCCGCCCGCCAGCGCGGCCTTGACGGCGTCGGCCTGGACCTTGCCGATCAGGTCGATGATCGGGGTGGCCTTGAAACGGGCGTCGGCGATCGACAGCTCGATCTTGCTGGTGCCGATGTTCTGGTTGACGTACGCGACGACCTTCTTGTGCTGCTGGGTGATCGCGTTGGTGATCTCCGGGTTCTCCGGCACGGTGTTGGAGTTCAGCAGCCGGGAGGAGACCGAGGCGACCTTCCAGACGCCGCCCGCGAACTCGACCTCGAAGTCGAAGCAGGTCAGCCGCTGGCCGTAGCAGAGCGGCTCGGAGAGCACGACCGTCCTGCCGGTCTTCTTGTTGACGACCAGGCGCTGCGCGATCTCCTTGTGGGCGTGGCCCACCAACACCGCGTCGATGTCGGGGACGGTCTCCGCCAGCGCCACCGAGGCGTTCTCGGCCCAGGGCAGCTGGTCGCCCCAGGTGGTCGCCTCGTCGCAGCCGGAGTGCGAGGAGACCACGATGACGTCCGCGCCCGCCGCCTTCATCCGCGGCACCCAGGTGGCGGCGGTCTCGACGATGCCCGGGAAGACCATCTTGCCGCTGACGTTGGCCTTGTCCCAGATCGCGATGCCGGGGTTGGTGAGGCCGAGGATGCCGACCTTCACCGGACGGCCCCCGCCCAGGCGCAGCTCCTTGATCACGTACGGCTTGAAGGCCGGCTTCTCGTTCTTCGCGTTCAGCGCGTTGGCACCCAGCAGCGGGAACTCCAGCTGGTCCTGGTAGGCCTTCAGGAGCGGGATGCCGTAGTTGAACTCGTGGTTGCCGAGTGCGGCGGCGTCGTACTCCATGAGGTTCATGGCGACGGCCATCGGGTGGTCCGGCACGGTGTTGGCCTCGGTGTCGATCGACTCGATCCGGGCGTAGTAGTAGGACAGCTGGGTGCCCTGGATGGTGTCGCCGGCGTCGATCAGCAGGCAGCGGTCCCAGCCCTTCTCCTCACGCACCTGGTTGGCCAGGGTGGAGATCTTGGCGAGGCCGACCGCGTTGTGGGCCTTGTCGGTGTACTCGGCGTCGGTGAAGTAGTCCCAGTTGAGCACCCGGCCGTGCAGATCGGTGGTGCCCATGACGGTGAAGGCCTGCTTGTGCGGGTTGCGCTGCTGGCCCTTGGCGGCCGCCGTGTCCGGCTGAGCGGCCGCGGCGGAGGGGGCGGCGGCCAGGGCGGCACCACCGGCCAGGGCGGCGCCGGCGGCGGTGGCGGCGGACCGGGTGACGAAGTCACGGCGGTTCAGGGGCATGGACGACTCTCCCGAGTGGGAACGACGGCGGATGGACCGTCAACTGGCATTCGTTGGCAAGTGTGCGTGTACGCGTCGACGCGCGTAGAAGGACGCGCGTAGAAGTGTGCCGTGCGGGCCGGGGTGCTGGATAGCCCCCGGACCTGTCCAGGAGGTGAGATCTTGGCGACTCGTTCGTGACGGGAACGGGGGAGGTCCGGGGTGGTAGGGCGGACGGTGGGTCAGGACAGTTCGCCCATCAACCGGTCGACCTCGTGGCCCAGCCGGAGCGCCGGGTCCGGATCGTCCGGCCCCGCCCAGGGCTGCCAGGTCCGTGCCCGCAGGTAACCGGCCACCGCGACCGGCAGCCGGTGCCGGACGATCCGCTCCGCCTTCGGGCCCGGCCCGGCCTCGCGCAGCGCCGCCAGCAGGCCGTCCACCCCGGCCGAGGGCGGCAGCGGCACGCTGTCCAGGTACGCGGCCAGCGCCACCAGCTCCGGGTCGGGTGCGGGGGCCGGCTCCGGCTCGGACAGCGCACGCGGCGGCTCCCCGTGCTCCGGCACCTGCGACCCGGGACCGTCCGCCTGCCCTTGGCGCGTCGTTTCCGGGCGGGGCTCCGGGGCGGGCGTCAGCAGCGCGCCCACCCCGTACAGCCCGGCCACGACCCCCGGCCACCAGGCCCCGCCCAGCCCGGCGAAGTGCAGCCCCAGGCCGACCGCGCCGCCCGCGCAGCCGACCAGGTTCCGGGCCGACTCCAGGTAGCGCAGCACCCGGGGGCCGAACCCGTCACTGGTAGCCACGGATCTCCTCGAACACCCCGTCCAGCGAGCCCGTCCCGTCGAACAGCTTGCCGCCGCTCAGGTCCGCGATCCCCTGGAGCTGGTTCACCGCCGCCTCCCCGAACTTGATCGGGAACACCGGGATCGACTTCTCCCCGGCCGGCAGCGCGTCGTGGAAGCGCTTGAAGTCACCGTCCGTCGCGCCGGCGTTGCTCTCGCCGTCGGTCATCAGCACGATCGAGGTGAACCGGTCGTCGCCGGCCGCCGCCTGCTGGCGCTCGATCACCCGGTACGCCTCCTCCAGCGAGGAGTACACCGCCGTGCCGCCCGAGGCGGCCAGCGACTGCACGTCCGCGTCGATCGACGCCAGCTCCGCCTGCGGGCCCGGCTGACTGCCGGTGGCCGGCACCACGTGGGTCTTGGTCCACTTCACCGAGGAGGCGAAGGAGAGCAGCGTGATCTCCTCGCGGTCGCGGAAGCGGCGCACCCCGCGGGTGTCGTCCGCCCCGGTCAGCCGACCCAGCGCGGTCTTCAGCGCGGCGATCCGCGGGCCCTCCATCGAGCCCGAGGTGTCCAGCACGTACACCGTCCGGGACGGGCGGCGCAGCTCGTTCTGGTACGCGGCCAGCAGGCCGTCCGCGACCGCCCTGGTGCCCGGGAACGGCAGCTCCTTGCGGCGGTCCGTGGGCAGCCCGGCGGCCGGGGCCACGCCCGCCGTCACCGGACGGCGCAGCGTCACCTCGGAGATGCGTTTCTGCACGTCCTCCTTGAGCAGGTACGCGGTCAGCCGCTGGAAGGAGTCGCGCTGCTCCGGCGCGGCGGAGGACATCAGCGAGAGCGGGTAGTCCGCCGACACCACGCCGTCCACCGGTCGCACCACGGTCAGCTGCTGCTGCGGCGGCAGCGTCTTGTTCAGCGACAGCAGCACCGACTCGTAGTTCACCAGTGCGCCCACCACGCCCGACTCGGCCCGGGTGTACGCCTGCGCCAGCCAGCCGGAGGAACCGGAGGTCAGCTTCTGGCCCTTGAAGAACTCCTTCAGCTGCGGGCTCGCCTTCTGCACGTCCGCGTCGGTCAGCGCCGCGCCCGCGCCGGAGAAGGCCGAGGCCACCGCGACGAGCGTGGAGAAGCCCGAGTTGGAGCGGGACGGGTCGGCCATCCCGTACGGCAGCTTGCCGGCCGCGGCCGCGTCGCCGACCTGCGCCCAGGTGACCTTCGAGCCGTCGCCCCAGCCGAGTTCGCCGAGCGCCGAGGAACGCACCCCGATCGCCACCGGCGAGACCATCACCGGGGTCTCGGAGACCACCTTGGACTTGCCCGCCGGATCGAGTCGCAGGTACTGGTTGGACGGGAACCACACGGCGTCGTACTTGCCGTCGGCCCGGCCCGAGGAGACGGTGTCCGCGCCGTCCAGGGAGCCCGTCCAGGAGAACTGCACGGTCACCCCGGTGGCCTTCCGCGCGTCCTCCAGGACCGGTGCCAGGTCCTGGAGTTCACTGCCGGCCAGGACGCGCAGCACCCCGGGACGGGCCGTCTCGGCGGGCGGGTCGGTGGGCTTGGGGCCGGGGCCGGTGCCGCCGGAGGAGGTGCAGGCGGTGGCCGAGGCGAGCACGGCGGCCAGCGCGGCCACGATCCGGCCGCGGCGTTTCGTCGGGATGGTCACTTGGTCCCCTTCGCCGCGGCGGTCAGCTTGATCAGGTTGTCCAGCGAGGGCAGGGTCGCCTGCTTGACCTTGGCGGCGGTCAGATCGGGTGCGAAGGTCGGTTTCTTGTCCCGCATCAGGTTCGCGAAGGCCTCCGGCTTGGCCTGCGGCCGGAGCCCGAACCGGGCCTCCAGACCGCGCAGCACCTCGTTGTTCTGGAGGACGTCGGCGAGCTTGCGGCCGTTGTCGGTGTGGGCCACGACGGTGTGGTCCGAGTAGACCGTGGTGTCCGGGTACAGCACCACCATGTCCCCGGTGGGCTTGCCCTGCAGCGACAGGGCGGCGGCCTGCGACTCGTACGCGAAGATCAGCGGGCTGCCGATCCCCGCGCCGAAGTCCCGGAACGGCTCGTCGCTGCTGCTCTTCTGAATGCCCTGCAGCGCGTTCGCGGTGTGCAGGACGTCCTTGACGGCGGCGACACCGGTGTCGTCCGACACCACCTGGTGGTTGTTCGCGATGTAGGAGAGCAGCGCGAGGTACATCGCGCCGGAGGACGAGCTCTCCGGATCGGTGGTGGTCACGAAGAGCTGGCCGGACAGCTCGGGGTGCTCTCGGGCGCCGGCCAGGTCCTCCCATCTGCGGCCGCTCTTCAGCGCGTTGACGTACTCGTCCATCCGGAACGTCCAGACGCCGGTGGCGGTGTCCACGTCGGCCAGCTTGTTGTTCCTCAGGACCTGGGCCACCGGCTCGTGGGCCACGATCACCAGCGGCGAGTAGAACGGCACCATCGGGGAGTCCTGCAGCTTCCAGATGCGCTGGATCTCCCGCGCCGGTGCGGCGCTCGCCGGGAAGGCGAAGTCCAGCCCCGGGGTCTTGTCCGCCTGGTCGCTCATCGTCCAGGAGCCGGTCGAGTCGGTCCGGACGTCCAGGCCCTGCTTCGCCAACTCGGCCTTGACATCCGGGTTGTCGAAGAAGGCGCGCTTCTCCGAGCCGATCAGGCCGGTGACGGTGACCGTCTTGGTGGTGTCCTTCTTCGGGTCGTCGGGGATCAGCGCGAAGGCGACCCCGCCCAGCAGGGCCAGGGCCGCAACCACCCCCAGTGCGCGTCGCATGCCGAACGCCTCCCCCTCGTCCTACTTCGTCCGGGTGGTCACCCGGGGCGCCCGGGCAGCCACCCGGGGGTGACGAGCGTCCCGCCGGGCGGGGAGCGGTGGCGGAAGCGGCGGTGAACCGCGGGTGAACACCCCTTCACGGAATCGCATCGGCGGGTGGCTCGGCGGGCGTGCGGGAGGGGCGTGGGGAGGGGCGCTCGCACAGCGGTCCGAGGATGTGTCAGATTGTTCAACTGGCCTTATGGCAACGGTCATCCCGCAGTCCGGACCCGCGTCGTGGTTACGCACCGGTAATGCCTAGTCTCAGCACTATGCGCCGAGCAAAAATCGTCTGTACCCTCGGGCCCGCCACCGACTCGTACGACCAGATCAAGTCCCTGGTCGACGCCGGGATGGACATCGCCCGACTGAACCTCAGCCACGGCACGCACGCCGAGCACGAGGAACGCTACCGTCGCGTCCGCAAGGCCGCCGACGAGACCGGCCGCAGCGTCGGCATCCTCGTCGACCTTCAAGGCCCGAAGATCCGGCTCGACACCTTCGCCCACGGGCCGGTACTTCTCGAACGCGGCGACGAGTTCACCATCTCCACCGACAAGGGCGTCGTGGGGGACAAGGACCGCTGCGGAACCACCTATTCCGGGCTCGCCGGGGACGTCACCCGCGGTGAGCGCATCCTGGTCGACGACGGCCGGGTCACCCTGGAGGTCGTCGCCGTCGACGGGCCGCACGTGCGGTGCCTGGTCATCGAGGGCGGCCTGGTCTCCGACCACAAGGGCCTCAACCTGCCCGGCATCGCCGTCTCCGTCCCCGCACTCGGCGACAAGGACGTCGCCGACCTGCGGTGGGCGCTGCGGACCGGGGCCGACCTCATCGCGCTCTCGTTCGTCCGCAGCGGGCGGGACATCGAGGACGTCCACCGGATCATGGCGGAGGAGGGGCGCCACGTCCCGGTGATCGCCAAGATCGAGAAGCCGCAGGCGGTGGAGAACCTGGAGTCCGTCGTCGACGCCTTCGACGGGATCATGGTGGCCCGCGGCGACCTGGGCGTGGAGATGCCCCTCGAACAGGTCCCGCTGGTCCAGAAGCGCGCCATCAAGCTGGCCCGCCGCAACGCCAAGCCGGTCATCGTGGCGACCCAGATGCTCGACTCGATGATCAACGCCTCCCGGCCGACCCGCGCGGAGGCCTCCGACGTCGCCAACGCCGTCCTGGACGGCACGGACGCGGTGATGCTCTCCGGGGAGACCTCGGTGGGCAAGTACCCGGTCGAGACGGTCAAGACGATGGCCCGGATCGTCGAGGCCGCCGAGACCGACATCCTCGCCGCGGGCCTCCCGCCGCTCACCACCGGCAGCAAGCCGCGGACCCAGGGCGGCGCCGTCGCCCGCGCGGCCGCCGAGATCGGCGACTTCCTGCACGCCAAGTACCTCGTCGCCTTCACCCAGTCCGGCGACACCGCCCGCCGGCTGACCCGCTACCGCTCGCCGATTCCGGTGCTCGCCTTCACCTACGAACCGGCCGTACGCAGCCAACTCGCCCTCACCTGGGGCGTGGAGACCTTCCTCGGCCCGTTCGCCCCGACGACGGACCAGATGGTCGAACAGGTCGACGCGGCGCTGCTCTCGCTCGGCCGCTGCCAGAAGGGCGACATCGTCGTCATCACGGCGGGCTCGCCCCCCGGCCTGGCCGGCTCCACCAACCTCGTCCGCGTCCACCACGTGGGGACGCTGGACGTCTGAGTGGGATTCCACCGGGCGGCATCCCCCGTGTGAGGGATGCCGCCCGCGCGCTGGTCCGGGTGAGAATCAGTGGGATGAGCGACCACCACCACGCACTCTGGTGCGACCTCCGCGAGGAGGTCCTCAGCCGCCCCGGCGCCGGCGCGGCCTACGAGGCCGCCAGGGCCCGCTTCGAACGCGAGGAGCAGCAAGGGGAGGAGGAGCCCGAGGACGCCTGAGCCGTCAGTACTTGGGCCCGATGTGGGCGTCCATGAGGGCCACGGAGTCCTTGCGGGCGATGGAGATGTTGAAGCCGCCGTTGGACCGGGAGGCGTGCTTCCACTGGACGCCGACGGCGTCGAGGGTGGCGGTGAAGAGACCGACGATGTCGGTCGAGGTGTTGGTGAAGAAGTAACGCGGGTACTCGTAGCGCTTCTTGACGCCGCCGACCGTGCGGGTCGCCCAGTTGGTGATGCGGCAGCCGTCGGAGTGGATCAGGCCGCGTAAGAACTCCCAGGGGTGGGTGTCCACGATCTCCTGCTGCCAGGGTGCGAGGGCGATCTGTCGCAGGCGCTTCGGGCCGGGGCCGTGCTGGGGGAAGAGGCAGGGCCAGTGCTTGCTGGTGCTGACGACGCTCGTGCAGCCGGGGGCCTGGACCCGGTTGACCTTGTTGTGCGGCATGACGGTGGAGACTGCCCGCTCGCACTCGCCGATGAGGCCGGGCCATGTGTCGCAGCAGGCGATGCGGAGGGCGTAGACCTGGCGGCGACCCTCGCTGATGCAGCCATCGCCGAGGTAGAGGCCGAGCAGGTAAGCGTAGTCGGCAGGCGGGCGCGAGGGATCGAGTCGGTTGTCGCGGATCGGGCGTTCGGCCGTCATGCGTGGGCTGGGTACGGCGCCGGACGCCCAGCCGCGGATCGCGAATCGGGAGATACCGGTCGCACGGCTGACCTGGCTGAAGGTCAGCCCGGATGCGTGGAGCTTCAATGCCCGCTGGCGTGTCGCGGTGTCGTACACATGGGCGAGATTGCCCGCTCGGGGCCGTTGTCCGCATGCAAACTAGGGGATCTTCACTCGGTCGAGTGAAGATCCCCTAGTTTTGAAAACCGTTGGACCGAATACTGAAACCTTCGAATCGAAGGAAAGGTGCCCCGAGTGGGATTCGAACCCACACTGTATGGTGTTTGAGACCATTGCCTCATGCCAATTGGGCTATCGGGGCCTACGATTTGAAGGCGATTGCCTTGGCGTCGTGTCTCAAACATACCGTGTCTAGGTACCCTCGTGCATGCAGTACCCCGCCGGAACTAGGAGCCCCGTGAGCACCGCCGACGAGCAGGCGCAGCCGCTTGAGACCGATATGCCCCAGATCACCCGGATTGTGATTGCCGAGGACGAGGCGCTGATCCGCCTCGATCTGAAGGAGATGCTGGAGGAGGAGGGGTACACCGTCGTCGGTGAGGCCGGCGACGGGGAGACGGCGGTGCGGCTCGTGGAGGAGCTGAAGCCGGATCTGGCGATCTTCGACGTGAAGATGCCGGTGCTGGACGGGCTCTCGGCCGCCGAGCAGATCCACGAGAAGCACCTGGCCCCCGTGCTGATGCTGACGGCGTTCTCGCAGCGGGAGCTGGTGGACCGGGCCCGCGACGCCGGGGCGATGGCGTACATCGTCAAGCCGTTCTCGAAGTCGGATCTGGTGCCGGCGATCGAGATGGCGGTCTCCCGGTACGCGGAGATGCGGGCGCTGGAGAAGGAGATCGGGGATCTCAGCCAGCGGCTGGAGACCCGGAAGCTGGTGGACCGGGCGAAGAGTGTGCTCCAGACCAAGTTCGGGCTGAACGAGCCGGCGGCCTTCCGGTGGATCCAGAAGACCTCGATGGACCGTCGGATGACGATGGCGGCGGTGGCCGAGGCGGTCATCGAGGAGGGCGAGGCCCAGGACCGCAAGAAGGCGGAAGAGGGCAAGTCCGAATAAGGCATGCGCGAAGGGCCCGGCAGAACGTTTCTGCCGGGCCCTTCGCGTGCAGGCGTCAGTCCTCGCCGAGGTAGGCCTTGCGGACCGACTCGTCGTGCAGGAGGTCGGCTCCCGTCCCGGAGAGGACGATGCGGCCGGTCTCCATGACGTAGCCGCGGTCGGAGAGTGACAGCGCCGCCTGGGCGTTCTGCTCGACCAGCAGGATGGTCGTACCGGACGCCTTCAGCTCCACGATGGTGGACATGATCTTCTGCATCATCAGCGGGGACAGGCCCATCGAGGGCTCGTCCAGCATGAGCAGCTTGGGCTGGGACATCAGCGCCCGGCCCATCGCGAGCATCTGCTGCTCGCCGCCGGAGAGCGTGCCCGCCGCCTGCCGCCGGCGTTCGCCGAGGATCGGGAACAGGCCGTAGGCCCGCTCGACGTCGGCCGTGATGCCGGCCGCGTCGGTGCGCAGGAAGGCGCCGAGGAGGAGGTTCTCCTCGATGGTCATCCGGGGGAAGATGTGCCGGCCCTCGGGGGAGTGGGCGAGGCCGAGCGCGACGATCTTGTGGGCGGGGACGGTCGAGAGGTCCTGGCCGTCGAAGGTGATCCGTCCGGCGGTGGGCTTGAGCAGGCCGGACAGGGTGCGCAGGGTGGTGGTCTTGCCGGCGCCGTTGGTGCCGATGAGGGTGGTGACCTCGCCCTGTTCGACGGTGAAGCTGATGCCCTTGACGGCCTCGATCTTGCCGTAGGCGACGCGGAGGTCCTGAACTTCGAGAAGTGCGGTCACTGGTCGGACTCCGTAACAGCCGGGTTGGTGCCTTCGAGCGGGGCGCCCAGGTAGGCGGTGATGACGCGTTCGTCGTTCTGGACGGTCTCGCGGTCGCCCTCGACGATCTTCTGGCCCTGGACGAGCACCGCGGTGCGGTCGCAGAGGTTGAAGATGAAGCGCATGTCGTGCTCGATGACGAGGATGGAGATCCCCTTGTCGCGGATCGCGAAGACGAGTTCCTCGGCGGCCCGGGTCTCCTGGGGGTTCATGCCGGCGGTGGGTTCGTCGAGCAGCAGCAGGCCGGGTTCGGAGGCCAGTGCGCGGGCGATCTCCAGCTTGCGCTGCTCGCCGTACGGGAGGTTGCGGGCGAGGTGGTCGGCCTTCTCGGCGAGGCCGGTGAACTCCAGGAGTTCCATGGCCTTCTCGCGGCTCTGCGCCTCGGCGCGGTGGTAGCCGGGGCCGCGCAGGATGGCGGAGAAGATGCCCTCCTTGGTGCGGGTGTGCCGGCCGACCAGGACGTTCTCCAGGACGGTCATGTTGGCGAACAGCCGGATGTTCTGGAAGGTGCGGGCGATGCCGGCCTGGGTGACCAGGTGGGGCTTGGGCGGCAGCAGGGTGTCGCGGAAGCGGACGGCGCCCTCGGTGGGGACGTACAGGCCGGTGAGGCAGTTGAAGAAGGTGGTCTTGCCGGCGCCGTTGGGGCCGATCAGACCGATGATCTCGCCCTCGCCGACGGTCAGCGAGACGTCGTTGACCGCGGTGAGGCCGCCGAAGCGCATGGTGACGCCGGTGACTTCGAGCAGGGGTGCGGCGGTGGTGGTCATCGGGTCGGTCACGCCCCTGCCTTGGTGAGTGCGGTCGGCTCGTCGGAGGCCTGGGCCGGGACGGCGGTCTCGTGGAACTCCAGCTGCCGGCGCCGGTTGGGGATGAGGCCCTCGGGGCGCACCCGCATGAGCACGATGAGGGCGGCGCCGAAGGCGAGGAGCTGGTAGTCGGCGAGGAATTCGAGCTTCTTCGGGATGAGGAAGAGCAGGGTGGCGCCGGCCAGCGGGCCGCTGATGGTGCCCATGCCGCCGAGGATGACCGCGGCGAGCAGGAAGGCGGAGTTCGGCGGGAGGGCTTCGGCGAAGGTGTACTGGTCGGGGGTGACGGTGTAGCTGACGTGGGCCTGGACGGTGCCGGCCAGGCCGGCCAGCAGGGCGCCGAGGGCGAAGGCGAGCAGCTTGAGCCGGAAGCCGTTGATGCCCATGGCCTCGGCGGCGGTCTCGTCCTCGCGGATGGCGACCCAGGCGCGGCCGATGCGGGAGTTGCCGACCCGGGCGAAGACCAGCACGACGAGGGCGGTGACCAGCAGCATCAGCAGGTAGTAGTTGGAGAAGCGGCCGAGTTCGACGCCGAGGACGGTGTGCGGGTCGCCGAGGTCGAAGCCGAAGATCTGGAGGTCCGGGATGCGGGGGATGCCGTTGGAGCCGTTGGTGACCTTGGGGCCGGTGGTGCCGTTGAGGTTGAGCATGGTGATGCGGAAGATCTCACCGAACCCGAGGGTGACGATGGCGAGGTAGTCGCCGCGCAGCCGCAGGGTGGGGGCGCCGATCAGGACGCCGAAGATCATCGAGACGACCGCGCCGGTGAGCATCGCGGCCCAGAAGGGGAACTGGACGTGGATGGGCGAGGCGGGGGAGCCGGAGACCAGGGCGGCGGCGTAGGCGCCGACGCCGAGGAAGGCGACGTACCCGAGGTCGAGCAGGCCGGCCAGGCCGACGACGATGTTGAGGCCGAGGGCGACGGTGGCGAAGATCAGGATGTTGGTGGCGACCGAGGTGTACTGGTCGCTGGTCTGGGTGAACGGGAAGCCGGCGGCGGCGGCGAAGGCGGCGCCGGTGGTGACCGGGCGGTGTTTGACGGTCAGCGCGCGCAGCCGGGCGAGCAGGCCGGACTTGGCGAGGGCGGGGACGGCGAGGGCGACGAACAGCAGGTAGCCGGTGAAGAGTTCGCCGTACTCGGTGTCGATGCCGAAGGTGATCGCGAACAGTCCGATCCCGAAGGCGAGGACGATCAGCAGCACCTCGACCCAGGAGGGGAGCGCGCGCGGCGTGGCCAGCGGGCGGTCGATCCGGCCGAGCCGCAGCCCGCTGTTGGCGAGGTGGCCGAGCTGGAGCAGCAGGACGGCGCCGGCCGCGATGACGAGGCCGCCGGCCAGGGCGGTCATGACCGGGGCGACCGGCTTGTCCTCGGGGATGGCGTGGGCACCGAACCAGGCGGCGGGGGCGACCGGGACGAGCAGGAAGAGGCGCTTGTCGAGGATCCGCAGCGGGACGGCGGTGCGGCGGTCGAGCGGCAGGCCGAGGGCGCCGAGGACGGCGATCAGACCGCCCGCGGTGAGTACCCAGCCGCCGGGTTCGAGGTTGGCGAGGCCGCCGAGTTCGGCGGAGATGGAGGTGACCGCGTAGACGGCGACGGCGAGGGCGCCGGTGGCGGCGTACAGGACGGCGTTGTTGCTGCGGGCGGGGGCGGCCCAGCGCAGGCCGGGGACGCCCTGGCCGGCGAGCAGCAGGACGAGGGTGAGCAGGCCGGCGGCGAGGGCGAGCCACTGGAGGCCGGCCGGGGAGCCGTAGTACGTGAGGTCGCCGGGGAACTCGGAGGTCCAGGTCCAGGACATGGCGGCGGAGGCGGCGGTGGCGAGGGCGCCGAGCCCGGTGACGGCCGCGGCGGCGCGGGCCGGGAGCGGGATGACCGGGGTCGTCTCGGTGTGGGTGGTGGTCATGGTGGTCACGCCCTGTCCGCGACGCGCTCGCCGAGCAGGCCCTGGGGCCGGATCAGGAGTACGAGGATGAGGAGAACGAAGGCCCAGACGTCCTTCCAGGCGCCGCCCCCGAAGAGGTGCATGCCGGGCAGGTGCTGGATGTAGCCGGTGGCGAGGGCTTCGGCGAGGCCGAGGGCGATGCCGCCGAGCATGGCGCCGTAGATGTTGCCGATGCCGCCGAGGACGGCGGCGGTGAAGGCCTTGAGGCCGAGGATGAAGCCCATCCGGAAGTCGACCTGGCCGCTGCGCAGTCCGTAGGCGACGGCGGCGACGGCGGCGAACGCGGCGCCGATGGCGAAGGCCATGACGATGATGCGGTCGGTGTCGATGCCCATCAGCTTGGCGGTGTCCGGGTCCTGGCTGGTGGCCTGCATGGCGCGGCCGGAGCGGGTGCGGGTGACGAACCAGCCGAGGGCGAGCATGCACAGCGGGGCGGCGATGATCAGGAAGAGGTCGCTGCGCTGGATGGTGACGGAGCCGAGGCTGAACGGGTCGCCGGGGAGCTTGGGGAAGACCCGGGCCTTCTTGGCGTCCGGGTAGAACGAGAAGACGAGCTGCTGGAGGAAGATGGACAGCCCGATGGCGGTGATCAGCGGGGCCAGCCGGGGCGCGTTGCGCAGGGGGCGGTAGGCGAAGCGCTCGGCGGCGACGGCGGTGAGGGTGGAGACCAGGATGCCGGCGATCAGCATGAGCGGCAGGGCCAGCCACAGGGTGGTGCCGCCGGGGAGGGCGAGGTAGGCGGTCAGGGCGCCGAAGCCGCCGACCATGACGATCTCGCCGTGGGCGAAGTTGATGAGCTGGACGATGCCGTAGACCATCGTGTAGCCGATCGCGACGAGCCCGTAGAGGGCGCCGAGGATCAGGCCGTTGGCCAGCTGCTGCGGTAGGTCGTGCACCGCTGGGCCTCCGTAGTGCGTTCGGGGGTGTCCGCGTGGGTGGTGGATGTGGGTGCGCGCGGGGGCACTCGTGGCGCCCCCGCGCGCGGTGGTGGAGAAGTGGCGCTGGTGGTGCTGTCGGTGACCGAGTGTCAGCCCTTGAAGGTGCCGGACTTCTCCACGGCCCACTTGCCGTCCTTGACGACGTAGACGGTGAGCTGCTTGTTGGTGGTGTCGCCGAACTCGTCGAAGGAGACCGGGCCGGTCACGCCGTCGAAGGTGACCTTCTGGACGGCGTCGCGGACGGCCTTGCGGTCGGGGACCTTGCCGTTGTTGTCCTTCACAGCCTGCTTGACGCCCTGGATGATGGCCCAGGCGCTGTCGTAGGAGTAGCCGCCGTAGGTCTCGTAGGCGTCCTTGTAGCCGGCCGTCTTGTAGTCGGCGATGTACTTCTTGGCGGTGTCGAGGGTCTCGACGGGCAGGCCGACGGCGGTGGCGTAGTCGCCCGCGCTCTTGGGGTTGAGCTTGATGTAGTCGCCGCTCTGCATGCCGTCGCCGCCCATCAGCGGGATGCTGACGCCGGCTTCCTTGAGCTGGAGGGAGAGCGGGCCGGCCGCGGGGTACTCGCCGCCGTAGTAGACGGCTTCGGCGCCGGAGCTCCTGACCTTGGTGACGATGGCGGCGAAGTCGCGGTCGTCGGGGTTGACGTGCTCCTCGCCGACCAGGGTGCCGCCGAGCTTGGTGAACTCGCCCTTGAAGGTGCCGGCCAGGCCCGCGCCGTAGGTCTTCTGGTCGTCGATCAGGAAGACCTTGGTCTTCTTGGCGTCGTTGTAGAGGAACTGGGCGGCGAACGGGCCCTGGACGGCGTCGGTGGTGGCGGTGCGGAAGTAGGACTTGAACGGGCGCTTCTTCTCGCCGTTGGCCCACTTCTCGCCCTGGCTGAGGGCGACGCCGGTGTTGGCGGGGGAGACCTCGACCAGGTTTGCGTCGTCGAAGATCTGCTGCATCGACTGCGCCACACTGGAGTTGAGCGGGCCGACGACGCCGAGGACCTTGGAGTCGCCGACCAGCTGGGTGGCGTTCTGCTGGCCGGGGGCGGGCTTGCCGGTGTCGTCGAGGGCCTTGATCTCGAACTTGACGCCGGGGACCTCGTTGGTCTCGTTGGCCTTCTTGACCGCGAGGTCGACGGAGTTGCGGATGCCGAGGCCGAGGGCGGAGAGGTCGCCGGTGAGCGGGGCGTCGACACCGATGACGACGGTGGTGGCGCCGGAGTTGGCGTTGCCGCCGTCGCCGCTCTTCTTCTCTCCGCGGGAGCCGCAGGCGCTGAGGCTGAGGGCGCCGATCACGGCAATGCTCACGACAACTGCTGAACGGTGACGCACGAGGGTCCCCTTCGGTTCAGGAGGCGCCCGCGCCTGAGTGGCGGGAGCCGAAATGCGCGGAGGGCCTGGCCCAATCGAATGGCGCGGTGACTGGCCGTGACTCTAGATGCCGTTGGGCGGCTCGGGCAGTGTTGGGAGCAGGCTGTGATTCTCTTGTTATGAGCACACAGAGCATTTGTCTCACCATGTGGTCGTTCCGGCTCGATCGACCCCGCGATGTCGGGCGTTTACGCGCTGGTGGGGCGATGTAAGGGCCAGAAATGGGGGTTGCAGCTGGCAGCACCGACTATCGGACACTGGTGTCCGATGCCCTGGTTTCGACCTTGAGCGTCCGGATTGCGGACATCGAGGGCGCGACCGAGCGGCCCCGGGGCGCCTGGAGGCCCCGGAACCGGCAATTGATCGGATTTCCTACTTGTAACGCAGCGTTACGGGCGCCGGTTGTGTGCCGGCTGCGCCCGGACATGCGAACGCCCCCTTGTCCAGACCAACGCCTGCCCAGGGTGGCGGAAGGTCAAACAAGGGGGCGGAAAAGGGACTTGATGTCGTCCGGAGTGAACTCGCGGGTGCCTGAGGGACGTTGTCGGGTCTTTGGGGGTCAGAGGTCGCGCAGCATGCAGGTCAGCCGGCAGCTGGTGATCCGCCGGCCGGTGTCGTCGGTGATCGCGATCTCGTAGGTGGCGGCGGTACGGCCCTTGAACACGGCCGTCGCGACCCCGGTCACCAGCCCGGAGGTGGCCGAGCGGTGGTGGGTGGCGTTGAGGTCCACGCCGACCGCGTACCGGCCGGGGCCGGCGTGCAGCATCGCCCCGATCGAGCCCAGCGTCTCGGCCAGCGCCGCCGACGCGCCGCCGTGCAGCAGCCCGTACGGCTGCTGGTTGCCCTCCACGGGCATGGTGCCGACCACGCGGTCGCCGGAGGCCTCGACGACCCGGATGCCGAGCTTCTCGCCGAGGTGGCCGCCGGAGAAGGTCTCCGGGTTCACGCCGAGCTTGGCGAAGTGGTCCAGCACGTCCTGCGGGACGTGCAGGACGGGGGCGGTGTCGGGGGCCGCATCGGTCATGGGGAAGCTCCTGCCGCTCGGGGATGTGCCGCCTGTGATCGTACGACCGTCCTACTCGTAGGTAGCAGGTGCGGTCGGACCGGCGCGGCGTCCTTTTTGTCGGTGCCGGGCCATAGGATCGGTGGCCGGTAGTGGAATCGGCAGGAACGGACGTTGACGTGGCTACGCAGAGTACGGACAAGGGCGCGACGGGTGGCGGCGGGGCCGGCCCGCGGCCCCGGCTGATGCTGCTCGACGGGCACTCGATGGCCTACCGGGCCTTCTACGCCCTGCCCGTGGAGAACTTCAACACCTCCACCGGCCAGCCCACCAACGCGGTCTACGGCTTCGCCTCGATGCTCGCCAACACCGTCCGGGACGAGCAGCCCACCCACCTCGCCGTCGCCTTCGACCTCTCCCGGCAGACCTTCCGCTCCGTCGAGTTCCCCGACTACAAGGCCAACCGCGCCAAGACGCCGGACGAGTTCCGCAGCCAGGTCGGCCTGATCGGCGAACTGCTCGACGCCATGAACGTCCCCCGGCTGACGGCCGAGGGCTTCGAGGCCGACGACATCATCGCCACCCTGGCCACCGCCGCCGAGGCGGCCGGCTACGACGTCGACATCGTCACCGGCGACCGTGACTCGCTCCAGCTGGTCACCGACCACGTCACCGTGCTCTACCCGACCAAGGGCGTCTCCGAGCTCACCCGCTTCACCCCGGAGAAGGTCACCGAGAAGTACGGCGTCACCCCGCGCCAGTACCCGGACCTCGCCGCGCTGCGCGGGGACCCGTCCGACAACCTGCCCGGCATCCCCGGTGTCGGCGAGAAGACCGCCGCCAAGTGGGTCAACCAGTTCGGCTCCTTCGACGAACTCGTCGCCCGCGCCGACGAGGTCAAGGGCAAGATCGGCGAGAAGCTGCGCGACCACCTCGACTCGGTCAGGCGCAACCGGGTGCTCACCGAGCTGGTGCGCGACGTCGAACTCCCGCTCGGCGTCGCCGACCTGGACCGCAAGCCGTTCGACAAGGGCGCCGTCGGCACCCTGATGGAGTCGCTGGAGTTCCGCAACGCCAACTTCCGCGACCGGGTCTTCGGCATCGACCCGTCCGCCGGCGAGGAGGAAGCCGCCGAGCTCGCCCCCGGCGTCGAGGTGGACGGCGAACTCCTCACCGACCCGGGCACCCTGGCCGCCTGGCTGGCCGAGCACGCCTCCGACGGCAAGACCACCGTCGCGCTCGCCGCCGTCTACCAGTGGGCGCTCGGCGCCGGCGAGGTCACCGAAGTGGCCCTCGCCGCCGGGGAGGCCGCCGCCTGGTTCGACCCGGCGCTGCTCGCGGAGGAGGACGAGCGGGCCTTCGCCGACTGGCTCGCCGACGCCACCGCCCCCAAGGCCCTGCACATCGCCAAGCAGGTGAAGCGCGCCTTCGCGGAGCGCGGCTGGACGATCCAGGGCGTCGTCGCCGACACCGCGCTCGCCGCCTACCTGGAGAAGCCCGGCCGCCGCACCTTCACCCTGGAGGTGCTCTCCGAGGAGTACCTGGCCCGCTCGCTCAGCCCGGCCCCCGCCGCCGAGAGCGGCCAACTCGCCTTCGACGCACCGGAGGAGGACCCGATCGCGCACGCCCAGTCGCTGATGCTGCAGGCCCGCGCCGTGCTCGACCTCGCCGCGCTCTTCGACACCCGCCTCGCCGAGGTCGGCGCCACCGGGCTGATGCACGACATGGAACTGCCCATCGCCGACCTGCTGGCCCGCATGGAGCGCTACGGCATCGCCGCCGACCGCCAGTGGCTCACCGGCCTGGAGGCCCAGTTCGCCGCCGAGATCCAGCGCGTGGTGGAGGAGGCGCACGCCGCCGCCGGGCACGAGTTCAACCTCGGCTCGCCCAAGCAGCTCCAGGAGATCCTCTTCGGCGAGCTCGCGCTCCCCAAGACCAAGAAGATCAAGACCGGCTACACCACCGACGCCGACGCGCTCACCTGGCTGGCCACCCAGACCGACAACGAACTGCCGGTCATCCTGCTGCGCCACCGCGACCAGGCCAAGCTGCGCACCACCGTCGAGGGCCTGCTCAAGACCGTCTCGCCCAAGGGCCGCATCCACACCACCTTCAACCAGATGGTCGCCGCCACCGGCCGGCTCTCCTCGCAGGACCCGAACCTGCAGAACATCCCGGTCCGCACCGAGGAGGGCCGGGCGATCCGCCGCGCCTTCATCGTCGGCGAGGGCTACGAGTCGCTGCTCACCGCCGACTACTCGCAGATCGAGCTGCGGATCATGGCGCACCTGTCCGAGGACGAGGCGCTGATCGAGGCCTTCGCCTCCGGCGAGGACCTCCACAACACCGTCGCCTCCCAGGTCTTCGAGGTGCCGCGCGCCGCGGTGGACGCCGAGATGCGCCGCAAGATCAAGGCGATGTCCTACGGCCTGGCGTACGGGCTGTCCGCGTACGGGCTCTCGCAGCAGCTCGGCATCAAGCCGGCCGAGGCCCAGGGCCTGATGGACACCTACTTCGAGCGCTTCGGCGGCGTGCGGGACTACCTGCGCCGGGTCGTCGACGAGGCCCGGGCGACGGGCTACACCGAGACCCTGCTCGGCCGCCGCCGCTACCTGCCGGACCTCAACAGCGACAACCGCCAGCGCCGCGAGATGGCCGAGCGGATGGCCCTGAACGCCCCGATCCAGGGCTCGGCCGCCGACATCGTCAAGATCGCCATGCTCCGGGTGGACGAGGCGCTGCGCACGGCCGGCCTCACCTCCCGGATGCTGCTCCAGGTGCACGACGAAATCGTGCTGGAGCTGGCCCCGGGCGAGCGCGAGCAGGTCGAGGCCCTCGTCCGCGAGCAGATGGCGGGCGCCTACCCGCTGCGCGCCCCGCTGGACGTCTCCGTCGGCGTCGGCCCGAACTGGGAGGCCGCCGCGCACTGACGCGATGGTTTCCGGGCGGGCCCGGGCGCGCGAGTGTCCGGGCCCGTCGCTACGATCCTGCCGGTCCGCCGCGCAGTGGGCGCGGCTGTGAGCGGGGGGAACGGCGATGGCGGAAGCGACGACGGCGGGAACGGACGAGGGAACGCGGCGGCGGAGGTTCCTTCAGCCCCGGCTGGTGGTGCCGGCCGGGCTGGCGGCACTGGTGCTGGTGGGCGGATCGGTCTGGGCGGTGTCCGGCGGCGGGGGCGGGTCGACGGCGCCGGTCGGGGCGGGCGCGGCCACGCCGAGCGTGACGGCGACCGCCGAGCCGTCGGCGAGCGCGCAGCCCTCGCCGAGCCCCTCCGCGGTGCCCTCGCCGGGCCTGTCCGTGGCTCCGGAGCCCGACCCGGCCCCGGCTACCGCTGAGCCCGAGCAACTCGGGGGCGGCGCCCCGACCGCCACCCGGAAGCCGACCGGGAAGGCCGCCGAGGCCACCCCCGCCGCCAAGCCCCAGGGGACGTCCGCGGGGAAGCCCAAGGCCCCGTCGGGGCGGGACCCGCAGGTGCCGCCACCCTGCCCCGAGTGCGAGGCCAAGGCGGGGGATCCCGACCCGCAGCACACGTGCATCCACGACGCGGCCGGCCGGTTCCTCACCTGCAGCCCCGTTCAGATCGGCACCCCGCTCCCGCGCCCGGGGCAGCCAGCCGCCACCCCCACCCCCGGCGGGCCCGACCACACCCACTGACACGGGACCGGCCGCCGGGGCAGGGCCCGGGCGCACGGACCACCCGTCGGGAAGTCCTTCGGAACCGGACCAGTCGGAAAGCGAGGCAGGAGCATGGCAGCCGTCATCGACAAAGTGGCCTGGATCCACACCGAGGGCGGGAAGGTGCTGAGCACGCGTACACGCGGCAAGGACGCCTGCTACCTGCCGGGCGGCAAGCGGGAGCCCGGGGAGAGCGACCTCGACACCCTGGTCCGGGAGGTCCGCGAGGAGCTCACGGTCGCCATCGCGCCGGAGTCCGCGGCACTCCTGGGCGTCTTCGAGGCCCAGGCCCACGGCCACCCGGACGGCGTCCTCGTCCGGATGACCTGTTACACCGCGGCGTACAAGGGGCGTCTGGAGGCGAGCAGCGAGATCGAGGAGGTGGTCTGGCTCACCTACGGCGACAGGCACCGCACCTCTCCCGTCGACCGGCTGATCTTCGACCACCTGCACGCGGTGGGCCTGCTGAGCTGACGCCGGGCACCCGGGCCCGATGCCGACGGGCGGTGCCCTCGCTGTCCTGGCGGGGCACTGCCATGTGATGCGGAAGGTTTCCAGGTGCCGCCACGCGGGCGCGAGGTGGTCGTTCTTCCGGACCGCACACGGCTGCCGCGTCCCGGTCGGTCAGATCAGGGAGGGGAACGCCCTGATCGGCCAGTGGTCGAGCCAGAACGCGGCGGTGGAGGGCTCGGGGAGGTCCATGGTGGAGCCGTCATGGGGCAGCAGCTCGGTGGGGGCGAGGTATCCCTCGCCGGGATCGAGCCGCAGTCGCAGGCAGCGCAGTGGATGCCCGGCGCGCACGTAGGCCCGGATGTCGTCGGTGTGCGGGTGGTGCGCCGGGTCGTCCCTGCCGAGGCGCCGGCAGATGGCCGACGCGTCGGTGTCGCCGATGAGGAGGTAGCGGGAGCCGGGGCCCGCGTTGAGGCACAGCCTGCGCCGGGACAGCCGACGGTGGGCGTACGGGAGCCTGTCCCAGTTGTCGAGATGGATGCCGAGCCGCTTTCCGTTCGCGGGGTTCACCGTGACGGTGAGGTCGCCTGCGGGGCTGGTGGTGTGGTTGGCGTACCGGGTGCGGGGCGAGGGGGTAAACGGAGGGCGGACGGTCCACCAGGGGCCGTGCGTGGTGGACAGCGTGCGCAGGGCTGGGAAGGCGACGAGTTCGACGGCCTCGGCTTCCGGTGCCTGGTGCGGTGCGCGCAGAAGGTCGGCCTCGGTGGGGCTGATGGGTGTCCACCGGCCGGTCGGGACCACAGCCCCGTCCTCGTGGGCCGGATGGTCGTGAGCGACCGCCAGGGTGGTGATCCGGCAGCGGTCGCGGAGCTTGACGTAGTCCGTGAAGACGATGAGCGGCCCCACGCAGGCTCTCCTTTCGGGGGTGGCGGTCAGCGGTGCTGCGGCAGGTCCTCGCTGTAGGTGACGTTCAGTTCGACGAGGAGGGCGTCGGTGAGCTGGTGCTGCTGGGCGCGGCTGATGACGGCTTTCCGCAGGTTGCCGACACCGCGGACGGTGGACAGGTCGCTGCCGCTCAGGTCGAGGTCCCTGTATGTGCCGGCCCCGAACCCGGTGGCGTGCAGCACGCAGTCGTGCATCACCACGCCGGTGAGGTCGCAGCCGGTGAAGGTGGCCTCGGTGAGCACGCACTGGTCGAAGACGAGCGGGCCGCTCGCGCGGACCTGGTCGAAGGTGGCGTAGTCGAGGCGGCAGTTGTCGAACAGGACGTTGTCCAGAACGGCGCCGGTGACGGCCGCGCCCATGAGCCTGCAGTCGCGGAACAGGGTGCGGGACGCCTTGCTGCCGCTCAGCTGGAGGGAGCCGAGGTCGCCGGCGGTGATCTGGACGGAGCTGAGCCGGACGTTCTCGACGGTGGTGCGCTGGGCGGTGACGTTGTGGAGGATGCCGTTGCGAAGGTCGGTCCCGGTGAGGTCGAGGTCCCGGACGTCCTGGTCGGTGTAGCGGAACTCGGTGACGGTACTGCCGGGCCTGGGCGGGGAGTTGATGACGCCCAGGTAGGGGTCGTCGTCCAGGTCCGGGAGGGTGACGGTGGTGCGGCCGTAGCGGCGGGTGGGCACGGGGTTCTCCGGTCGGTGGTCGGGTGCTGCCCGCTGCCCCGGGAGGCAGCGGGCAGCATCGGCGGGGGAGGACAGCAGCGTGCAGCCGGTGGTGTCAGCGGTTGGACCAGTCGGACCAGGACGGCCCGTTGTTCCAGTTGTCCCACGGGGCGCTCTGCCAGTTGTCCCAGGACGGGGCGTTGTTCCACGGGCCTCCGCCGCTGTTGTCCCAGGTCGGCTGGTTGCCCCACTCGATCGTGGGGGTCCCGTCCGGTGGGGTGACGGAGGTGATCAGATCTGCGACGGCGGGAGCGTCGGCGGCGGTGAGCTGTTCCAGAACGGTCACGTGGTTTGCTCCTTGCGTACGGTGTCGGCCAGTGCCAGGACCGGGGCCTGCTCGGTGACGCGGCAGTAGTCGGTCTCGGCGACGGCGAAGGTCCGGTGCTCGAAGTAGCGGTTCCCGGCCTGCGAGCCCCGGCAGTAGTCGAAGAACTCGCAGGTGGACTCGCACTCCTCCAGGCCGGTCAGGAACTCGCCCACGTAGTTCAGCCGGTGCGCCTGGCTCAGGATGGCGCTGATGGGCTGATCAAGGACGTTCCCGGCCCGGAAGTCGTTGTAGGCGGGCGCGGTGATGCCCGCCAGTTCGGGTGACAGCAGGAACACGTCGCCGTTCTTGGCGATGGTCGGCAACGGGTCGATGCGGCTCAGGTGCGCGCGGTCGACGCGCTGGGTGCGGCTCATCCGTAGGTAGCGGCCGAGGCGTTCCAGCTCCCGGACCGGGGCTGTGCCGCCCGGTTGACGGCGCGACCAGGCAAGGGCCTTGCGCCAGAACTCGACGGCCTGTTCGCGGGTGGGCGGGTGGCGTTTGGTGTTGACGCCCTCCAACTCCTCGATGTTGAGGCCGATACTGACCGGCCGGAGTGTGGCGAGGAAGTCGAGGAGCCGGTCGGGATGGGTGATGCTCTCCCGGCTGACGACGGCGATCAACGAGAACGGGACACCGCGGTGCTGTAACCGCTCGATTCCCTTCATGATCCGGTCGAAAGCCGGGCGGCCCTTGCGGTCGGTGCGCCGGGCCGTCAGGTCTGCGGGGCCGTCGATGCTGACGCCGACCCGGAACCCGTACTCGGTCAGGAGGTCGCACCACTCGTCATTGATCAGGGTGGCGTTCGTCTGGACGGCGTGCTCCAGCAGGCCCTTGCGGCGCAGTTCCTCGAACGGCTGGAGTAGTTCCGTGAAGCGCCGCCGCCCGAGTGCCAGCGGTTCTCCGGCGTGCCAGATCAGCCCGAGAGGTTTGCCGTGGTGGCCGTCCACCAGCCCGCTCGCCGACCGTGCGACGGCCTCGGCAACTGCCGTCGGCATGGGGGCCTTGTCGTCGCGGTCGGGCAGGTAGCAGTACGTGCAGTTCAGGTTGCAGAAGCCGGTCGGCTGGATCACCAGGTTTCGGGGAACGCGGTTGATCCGGTGCTGGTAGCGGCGCAGCAGGGCCACGTCCTGTCGGGTTGGCACGGTGTTCACGGTCGGTCCTCTCCGTTGGGCGTGATTCCGGCCGTGGGCCTGTCGCCAGCGGCTGTTCGGTGCGCAGGAAGTCGGTGGGGCCGACTTCCTGTGCAGGGCGCGTGGGTTCAGGTGTGGGTGGCTTGGGTGCGGCAGTGGGTGAGGGCGTATGTGATGCGGGTGTCGGGGGTGGGGGTGGTGGTGAGGAGTTCGCCGGCGGTGGTGAGGGCGGTCCAGTAGGTGGTGGGGTTCCCGGTGCGGGGGAGGGGGTGGGTGGCGGCGAGGGAGAGGTAGGCGGCGGTGAGGTTGCCGGTGGTGAACCAGCGCTGGAGGCCGTGGTGGTGGCCGGGGCGGATGCCGCCGAGGGCGTCGATGGCGGTGAGGAGGAGGTCGACGACGGCGAGTTCGGTGGGGGTGAGGGACTTGGGGATGTCGAAGACGCCGAGGGCTTCGAGGAGTTCGCCGGTGTCGGTTTCGGTGTTGGGGCGGGGGTTGGCGAGGAGGGCGTCGTAGCAATCGTTGAGGCGGCGGGTGGTTTCGGCGAGGGGGATGTCGAGGGCGAGGCAGACGGCGCGGGCGGAGGGGAAGGGGCGGCGGGTGCGGCGGGCGAGGAGGGCGTAGGTCGCGGCGGGGGTGCGGCCGCGGGAGAGGGCGTGGCGGGCGAGGGTGGCGAGGTGCATGGGTGGGGTGGCTTTCAGGCGAAGGTGGTGGCGGGGGCGATGTGGGCCCAGACGAACTTGCCGATGCCGCAGGGGCGGGAGGTGCAGCCCCAGCGCTCGGCGAGCTCGTTGACGAGGAACATCCCGCGGCCGTGCTCGTCGTCGGCGCTCGGGGTGTGGAGGGTCGGCCGTCCGGAGCCGGCGTCGTGGACTTCGAGACGCAGGCGGGAGTTGACGAGGGCGAAGCGGACTTCGATGTGCCGGTCATCGGGCGCGTCGGAGTGCTGGACGGCGTTGGCGAACAGCTCACCCAGCAGCAGCTCTGCGGTATCGCGGTAGCGGTCCCCGGAGGGCAGCCCGGAGAGATAGGCCCGGAGCAAGTAGCGGGCCAGGGGCGTGGATTCGTTCCGCGAGTCGAGGCGCGCGACGAATGTGCAGGGACGGTGGGTTTTGAGCATGAAGGCCTCGTCGAGAGCAGAGGGGGACGAACGAAGGGAGCGCGATTGTCGGTGAGACGTCGCTGTGCCGGGCTGGCAGTTCGCGAATACGTACCCGCCACCTCTGCGGGCCTTGAGTTCGATAACGATGCTGTCCGCGGCGGGGCCGCTTCTGATGACGGTCACGATCCACCTCCGAGGCGCGAGGGGTGTGCAACGACCGCCAACCGAACGAGATCGAGTAGGGCCTGGCGGGCGTAGGGACAGGGTTGGTCGGTCCCTGCTCACCATCCTCGCCATCGAAATGGACGCAGGGCCTGGTCCGGAGTCGGGCGGGGGTGCAGATGGCAGGTGTCACGTATTCAGCGTCGTCTGGCGGATCGTCACGTCCGATACTCTGCCGGTAATCTCACTGTGAGATGCATTGTTGAACGACTGGGAGCGACCTGTGGGAACCGCCCTGGAACCGATCAAACTGCCGGATCTCGCATGGCAGAACGCCGAGGTCCGCGACGCGCTCCGGCGCAGGGACGTGGCTGCGTTGTTCCGCTACGTCCAGCACCACAGCGGCGCGAGCCAGGCTCGGCTCGCGGTCCAGGTAGGAATGACCCAGAGCCGCGTGAACGAGATCATCAACGGTCGGCGAGAGGTCGTTCGCCTCGACGTGTTCGAGCGAATCGCGGACGGCCTTCAGATGCCCGACCCCGCACGCCGCCTACTCGGGCTGGCGTCACGAACTTCGGGGCAACGCACAGCTGGATCCGCGTTCGATCTTTCTGCGTTCCCCGAAGTGGTCAGGGTCTACAACGACCAGGCTGCCGCAACCGCCGAAATCCAGCGCGCGGCACGGTCCGCAGTTGAGCTGGACGTGCTGGCTGTACGTGGCCTGGGCCTCCTCGCCCTCCGCGACTCCCTGCTGCGTCAGCACCTCGATCGCAACGGTGACCCGGCGCCGCGCCTGCGTGTCCTTCTCCTCGATCCGGATTCGCCTGCGGCCGGGCAGCGCGCGGCTGAGATCGGAGAGTCGGCCGAGTCCCTCGCCAGTGGCATTCTCCTCGCCGAGGCCCGGCTCCGGGAGCTCGCCGATGTGGGCCACGTCGAGGTCTACCGGTACACCGCGGTGCCGGTCTGGCGGATCATCCGACTGGACAGCACTCTCTACGTGGGGGCATTCGATGCGGGCTGGGAGGGTCACGAGTCGGCAACGTATAAGGTGCTGCCCACTCCGTCCGGCCCGCTCTATCGGGGCTGGCAGAGGCAGTTCGAGGTGTTGCTGGACGGCGCTCAACGCGTGGTCTGAAGGAGGAACCGGCAATGGCGATCGAGGCGGAGCTCAAGGCCGTCGTACGCGACCCCGAACACGTCCTCGCGCGATTGGAGGAGTCGTACGGCGCCGGCCGCGCCGAGGTGTACCGCGACACGTACTATGACGCCCCGGACGGCAGCCTGATGGGCGCCGACCGCGAGCTGCGGATCCGCACCGTTCACGGGCCCGACGACACCCGCACCGTGCTCACGTACAAGGGTGCCCGGGTGGACGAGGCGTCCGGGTCGAAGTGGGAGGCCGAGACCCGGGTGGAGGACGCCGAGGCGGCACACGAGATCATCCGCGGCCTCGGCTTCACCCCGCGTATCCGGTTCGAGAAGCGGTGCCGCAACTACGCCTTCGAAAGCGACGGCCGGCGGTTCCTCGCCACGCTCGTCCGCGTCCCGGAGCTCGACGCGACATTCATCGAGGTCGAGACCGCTACGGCCGCCCAGGACGGCCTCGGAGCGGCGCTCGACGCCGTGCGGGCCGTACTGGCCGACCTCGGGGTCGACGAGGACGACCTGACAGCGGAGCTGTACACGGACGCGGTGGCCGCAGCTCGGGCCTGATCCCGCGGAGAGCGGCTGGGCGGTGTGGTGCCACGCCCGCGAGGGAGTGAGCACCCTCCTCACGTTCCCGGCCAATCTCCGCGATCCGGCCGAACCGATGCGACTGATGCCGCCGGGCGGCGGGATCAGTCGGTCAGCTACTTCCGGGCGTTGGTGCGGCGGGTGGGTTCCGCCGTCGTCGGGTCTTCGGGCCAGGGGTGGCGGGGGTAGCGCCCCCTGAGATCGGCGCGGACGGCGCGGTAGCCCTCGTGCCAGAAGCTCGCCAGATCGCCGGTGACGGCGGCGGGGCGGCCGGCGGGGGACAGCATGTGGATGGTCAGCGGTATGCGGCCGCCGGCCAGGGAAGGGGTCGCCGTCCAGCCGAAGAGTTCCTGCAACTTGACGGCCAGGACCGGGCGTTCGGTGGTGTAGTCGACTCGTATTTTCGAGCCCGACGGCACGGTGATGCGCTCGGGGGCGAGTTCGTCCAGGCGGCCGGCTTCGCCGGTGGCCCAGGGGAGGAGCCTCTGGAGGGCAGCCGTCGTATCGATCCGCGCGAGGTCGGTGCGGCGGCGGGCGCGGGAGAGTTCGGGCTCCAGCCATTCGTCGGCGCGTTCCAGCAAGGCGCCATCGCTGACGTCGGGCCAGGGGTCGCCGATGGCGGTGTGGAGGAAGGCCAGGCGTTCGCGGAGGTTGGACGGGAAGGCCAACAGGGTGCTCACTCCCTCGCGGGCGAGGCCCTCCAGCAAGGCGGCGCGGACGAGGGCCGGGTCGGGGCGGTTGAGGGGCTTCTCCGCGAGTTCGATCGAGCCCAGCGACTCGACCCGGCGGGAGACGACCTCGCCGCGGCGGGTGTCCCAGTGCACCTCCTCGCGGGCGGTGAGCAGCGCCGCTCCGGCGTCCAGGGCGGTGGCCTCGTCCAGCGCCGCCGCGTGCAGGACGCGCGCGGAGTGCGAGCCCGCCGGGCGGTCGGCGACGGCGACGGCGAGCCAGGGCAGGGCGCCCAGCGTGGTGCCGGGGGCGAGTTCGGCGGCCGTCCCGGAGGCCATCAGGTATGGGCTGCGCTCGCCGGGGGCGGGCCGCTCCACCCGGGCGCGGGCGATGCGTTCGGGGAAGGCCAGGGCGACGACGAGGCCGACGGCGGTGGCGTCGGGGAGGTCGGTGGCGGGCTCGTCGGAGGTGGCGCGCAGCAGTCGGCGTACCTCCTCGCGCCAGCGGCCGGCGTAGGGGTCGCGGGAGTTCCGTACGGTCCGCCAGACCGCGCCGAGGTCGTCGCCGAGCGCACGCGGTGGCTCCTCGGAGAGCAGCGCGACCACCTCGGCGGCCCGCCGCGCACCGACGGCCGCCGCGCCGTCGACCAGGGCGCGGCCCAGCCGGGGGTGCAGCCCGGTGCGGGCGAGGCGGACGCCGCGCGCGGTGGCCCGCCCGTCCGAGGAGACCGCGCCGAGGGCTTGGAGGGTCTGCCGGGCGGCGGCCATCGCCCCCGCCGGGGGTGCGTCGGGCAGGGCGAGGCCGGTGGCGTCCGGGTCGCCCCAGCAGGCGGCCTGGAGTGCGAACGGGGTGAGGTCGGCGAGCGCGATCTCGGGGGTGGGGAAGCGGGCGGCGAGGGCGTCCTCGGCCTCGTGCCAGCAGCGGTAGACGGTGCCGGGGGCCTCGCGTCCGGCTCGGCCGGCCCGCTGGCGGGCGGCGGCGAGCGAGGCGCGGACGGTGACCAGCCCGGCGAGCCCGCGGGCGTGGTCGGTGCGCGGTTCCCGGGCGAGCCCGGCGTCGACCACGATCCGGACGCCGGGCACGGTGAGCGAGGATTCGGCGACGGCGGTGGTGAGGACGACCCGGCGGCCTTGCCCAGGAGAGAGCGCGGCGTCCTGGACGGCCTGCGGGGCGCGGCCGTGCAGTTGCAGCACCTCGGCCGCGACGTCGCCGAGCTGCCCGGCGACGCGCGAGATCTCGCCGACGCCGGGCAGGAAGCAGAGCACGTCGCCGTCCCTCTCGGCGAGCGCCCGGCGGATCACCGTGGCGACGTGGTCGAGCAGCGCCGGGTCGACCCGGGTGCCGTGGGCGGGCCGGACGGCGCGTGGTGGCGGCGCCCAGACCACCTCGACCGGGTGGGAGACCCCGTGTGCCTCGACCACCGGGGCGCCGCCGAGCAGTGCGGCCCAGGCCTCGGTGTCGGAGGTGGCCGAGGCGCAGACCAGCCCGAGTTCGGGCCGCAGTGCCGCCCGGACGTCCAGCAGGAAGGCGAGCGCGGTGTCGGCGTCCAGGTGCCGTTCGTGGCACTCGTCCAGGACGACGACGTCCACGCCGGGCAGTTCCTGGTCGCGCTGGAGCCGCTGCAGCAGCACGCCGGTGGTGACCACCTCGACCACCGTCTGTGGCCCGACGCGACGCTCACCGCGCACGGTGTACCCGACCCTGCCGCCGACGGCCTCGCCGAGCAGCCAGGCCATCCGCCGGGCCGCCGCCCGGACCGCGAGCCGGCGCGGCTCGGCGACCAGTACCCGGCATGGGGGCATCCCCGGCCGAAGGCTGGGGGAGGGCCCGGAGTCCAGCAGCCCGGCCAGGGCCAGCGGCACCAGCGTGGTCTTGCCGGTGCCGGGCGGCGCGGCGAGGACGGCGGTGCCGTGTCCGTCGAGGGCGTCGTGCAGGGCGGGCAGGGCGGTGCGGACGGGCAGTTCGCGCCAGGCGGGATGCATCGAGGCGCTCAGCCCCGCTCGGTGACGAAGATCGCGGTACCGGGGATCAGCCGTCCGCGCAGCGGGGACCAGCCGCCCCACTCCTGTTCCAGGCCGGCCGGCCACTCGGGCTCGACCAGGTCCACCAGCCGGAATCCGGCGGCGACGAGTTCGCGGACCCGGTCGCCGAGGGTGCGGTGGTGCTCGACGTAGGTGGCCCGGCCCTGCTCGTCCTGTTCGACGTACGGGGTGCGGTCGAAGTAGGAGGACGTCGCGGTGAGGCCCTCGACGCCCGGCTCGTCCGGGAAGGCCCAGCGGATCGGGTGGGTCACCGAGAACACCCAGCGCCCGCCGGGCCGCAGCACCCGGTGCACCTCGCGCATCAGGGCGGCGGTGTCGGCGCTGAACGGGACGGCTCCGTAGGCGGAGCAGGCGAGGTCGAAGGCGGCGTCGGCGAAGGGCAGCACGGCGGCGTCGGCCTGGACGACGGGGACGGGGGCGGTGCCGCGGCCGAGGTCGATCCGGCGGGAGTGCTGGAGCTGGCGGTAGGAGATGTCCAGGGCGACCGGCCGGGCGCCCCGGGCGGCCAGCCAGCGGGAGCACTGGGCGGCGCCGGCCCCGATCTCCAGCACGTCCTTGCCGGCGACCTCGCCGAGCAGTCGGGCGTCGGCCTCGTCCAGGCCCTCGGGGCACCAGGTGAAGCGGTCGTCGCCGAGGAACTCGCCGTGCTCGTCCTGGTACTCGTCGGCGTTGCGGTCCCACCAGTGCCGGCTGGCCCGGCTGCTCTCCCCGGTGCCGGCCGCGCGGCGCACCGCGTCGTCGCCGTCCTCGACCTCGTCGGCGCCCGCCTCCGTGAAGGGCCCGTCGACGGAGGTGTCAAGATCGTGCAGGTCGGACTGGGGGGTGGTGGCCACGGTGACAATGCCCATCGCGTAGGGTATGGAGTGCGGAAGCGCCGCTGCCGCGAACCGGCCCGTGAGGGTCCGGATCCTGGCGGTGGCATCCGGGGACAAGGCCCCTTCGGGCGCCGCCGCGAGGTGCGCATTCGGAGGATATGGCCTGATCCGTAC
The DNA here is from genome assembly GCF_042801945.1 of Kitasatospora sp. NPDC057542. NCBI lineage: Bacteria > Bacillati > Actinomycetota > Actinomycetes > Kitasatosporales > Streptomycetaceae > Kitasatospora > Kitasatospora sp. NPDC057542. The sequence goes on along the minus strand of NZ_JBHVFE010000045.1, from coordinate 1,803 downwards.
CGGGCTCCACCGTCTTGCCGTCCTTCGGCATTGACCGTGCCTGGCCGTCCCCGTATGCTACAAGTTGCGCTGCGGGCCTGCGCGCCTCGGACGGAGCAGGTCGCGCTCGCATCTGTCGAAGACCCCACGGTCGCAAGACGGACGCCGGTTCTCGTTGGACGGGAATCCCGGTGTGCCGTGTTCTTGGCTGTCCGGCTTTCGGTGGGAGCGATACGGGCCCTCCGCGTGGCATTACCTACGACTTTCATGTCCGTACCGGAGCCCTTTTCCTAATGACGAGCCCCACCGACTCCTCCCTCAGCACCACCCCGCAGGTCGCGGTCAACGACATCGGCGACGCGGAGGCCTTCCTCGCCGCCATCGACGAGACCATCAAGTACTTCAACGATGGCGACATCGTCGAGGGCGTCATCGTGAAGGTCGACCGTGACGAGGTCCTCCTCGACATCGGTTACAAGACCGAGGGCGTCATCCCGTCCCGCGAGCTCTCGATCAAGCACGACGTTGACCCGCACGAGGTCGTCGCCGTCGGTGACAACATCGAGGCCCTGGTTCTCCAGAAGGAGGACAAGGAGGGTCGTCTCATCCTGTCCAAGAAGCGCGCTCAGTACGAGCGTGCCTGGGGCACGATCGAGAAGATCAAGGAAGAGGACGGCATCGTCACCGGTACCGTCATCGAGGTCGTCAAGGGTGGTCTCATCCTCGACATCGGCCTCCGCGGCTTCCTCCCCGCCTCGCTTGTCGAGATGCGTCGCGTCCGCGACCTCCAGCCCTACGTGGGCAAGGAGCTCGAGGCCAAGATCATCGAGCTGGACAAGAACCGCAACAACGTGGTCCTGTCCCGCCGTGCCTGGCTGGAGCAGACCCAGAGCGAGGTCCGCCAGACCTTCCTCACCACCCTGCAGAAGGGCCAGGTGCGCTCCGGCGTCGTCTCCTCGATCGTCAACTTCGGTGCCTTCGTGGACCTGGGTGGCGTCGACGGCCTGGTGCACGTCTCCGAGCTGTCCTGGAAGCACATCGACCACCCGTCCGAGGTTGTCGAGGTCGGCCAGGAGGTCACCGTCGAGGTTCTCGACGTTGACATGGACCGCGAGCGCGTCTCCCTGTCGCTGAAGGCGACCCAGGAGGACCCGTGGCAGCAGTTCGCCCGTACCCACCAGATCGGCCAGGTCGTTCCGGGTAAGGTCACCAAGCTGGTTCCGTTCGGTGCGTTCGTCCGCGTGGACGAGGGCATCGAGGGTCTGGTCCACATCTCCGAGCTGGCCGAGCGCCACGTCGAGATCCCGGAGCAGGTCGTCCAGGTCGGCGACGAGATCTTCGTCAAGGTCATCGACATCGACCTCGAGCGTCGCCGCATCAGCCTGTCGCTGAAGCAGGCCAACGAGGCCCTGGGTGCCAACCCGGCCGAGGTCGAGTTCGACCCGACCCTGTACGGCATGGCCGCCTCGTACGACGACCAGGGCAACTACATCTACCCGGAGGGCTTCGACCCCGAGGCGAACGACTGGCTGCCCGGCTTCGAGAAGCAGCGCGAGGAGTGGGAGCGCCAGTACGCCGAGGCGCAGGCCCGCTTCGAGCAGCACCAGGCTCAGGTCATCAAGAGCCGCGAGGCCGACGCCCAGGCTGCCGAGGAGGGTGGCGACGCCGTCGCCGCTGCCGCCGGTGGCTCCTACTCGTCCAGCAGCGACGAGGGCTCGGGCGCCCTGGCCTCCGACGAGGCCCTGGCCGCCCTGCGCGCGCACCGGGCGGGGCCTGGAGTCGGTCCTGCTGCTGGACGAGGAGGTGTGGCTGGCCGTCCCGGTG
>NZ_JBHVFE010000044.1:0-32158 GCF_042801945.1 Kitasatospora sp. NPDC057542 | reverse complement strand
GTCCCCCGGGCCGCCGCAGTTGCTGCGCCCCGGGGGACGGGGGCGTTCGGCTGCTCGCTGTTCCTACCGCCCGGCCGCGCGGGCTTTCCCGGCGTGGTACCGGCCGTTGCCTGTTCGCGGCGGCGGCGGGCCTGCGCCCCCCAACGTCGGGGGTTGACCGGTCGTCTGTCGTTCCTATGGTGTGTCTTGTTCCCGCCCGGCCGCTGTCGAGTGCCGCTTGTGCGCCGGCGGTGCGGGCTTCCCCGGCACCTCCCCGCCCCTTTCCCCCCAGGGGGCGGGTTGCAGGTGCCACCGCCGCTCCGCAGCCGGCGCTCCCCGGCCCGGGCGCGGGGCGGCCCCATCAACCCACCCAATGAGCAGGAGCGCTCTCATGAGCACGACGACCCGAAAGGACGTCTCCCAGGCCACCGGCGAGGAGACCAAGGTCGCGGACATCGAGGCCCGGACGCGCCCCTTGGAGGCCGACGAGACCCGCCCGGCCACCATGTTCGACCCGCCCCTCACTTACTACGCGGACGGCACCGCCGTGATCATGCGTGCGAAGGGGACCGAGCGGACCGGAACCACCTTCGGGACCGCGGGCGGCGGCGCCACGTACGCCTTCCAGGCCGTGCGCTGGGACGGCGGCGGCGCAGACCTCGTCGCCCCCCACGTATTGCATCGCGCGACGGCCACCACGGCCGCCGCGGCCCTTCCGGATACCACTGCGCCGGTGCCCGGTGAGTGGACCACCATCGGCACCGAGTACCACCAACTGGTGAGCGTGACCACGGCCGTGTGCGGCGCTGACATCCGGGGCCGGGCCATCACCGACGCCCGTCCGACCCTTCCGTGGACCGCGATTCCCACCAGCGCCCCGCGCTGCCCCACCTGTGCCACCCGGGCGATGACGGCCGCCGTCGAGCGGCCAGCCGCGTGCAAGCATGGGCATGTGCCGCTGACGGGCACCGTCGGCGATCCGATCGCGCAGTGCGCGAACGCCGATGGCCGCACCGAGTGGGGCGCCTTCAACGCGGAGGGCTGCTTCTACGTCTACGACTGCGCCGTGGACGTCTGCAACGCGTCCGTCGTGGAGAACCTCGCGGCCCAGTCACTGCCGGACGACCCCGAGAGCACATGGTCGCGAATCTGCCCCGACCACGAGGGCCAGCCCGCTGACGCATGCTCCGAGTGCGACGCCGACTACCAGGACCACGAGCAGTAGCCCAGCCCGCCAGCCGCCGGTCAATCCGGCCCGGCCCGGGGTTGACCGGCGTCCTGCCGCTCCTACTGTGCGTCCTGTTCCCACCCGCACGGCCGTGACCGTCCCGGCCGTGCGGGCTGTTGGCGCCCCGCCTGCCCCGCAGACGGGGCGCCCCACCACACCCACCCCCGTGCTGCGCCCCGTCACGGCCATCCCAGTCCGTGCCCGACGGCCTGACCGGGGCCCGCGCTCTCAACTCCACCTCGGAAGAACGGACTCACACCCATGCCCGAGACACTGCTGCTTCGATTCCCGTTGGCCGACATCCTGCCTCTCGCCGAGCACGCGGCCGCAGCATCCGACCACCGCACCGACCCATACTCCGACGCCAGCGGAGCATGCCTCATCTGGGTGAAGGACGACGGTACCTACATCATGTCCAACGGCCTGCCGCACCTGCCCGGCAAGGACATCCACCACCACGTCGTCCACGCCGACGGCTGGGGCCCCGGCACCGAGAACGAACTCCGCTGCACCCCAGTCGGCGGCGACGACTTCGCGGAGTACTTCCCGCTGAACGAGCCCCTGTCCAGCGACACCACCACCACGATGCTGGATCAGCTTCGCGCCGCCGTCGCGGACGGGCTGCGCTGGCTGGAGCTGGAGGTCAGCGAGGACAGTATCGGCCTCGCCTACAGCGACTGAGCCAGCCCACAACGGCCCCGCCCCGGGTGGCCGCCGCCAGCACCACGACCCCCGTTCCCCCGGGCCGCAGCAACTGCTGCGCCCCGGGGGAGGGGGCGTGGTACTGCTCGTTGTTCCTACCGCCCGGCCACGTGCCCTGCTCCCGCCCTCGCAGGCTTTCCGGCGTGGTACCGGCCGTTGCCTGTTCGCGGCGACCGGCGGGCCTGTGCCCCCCAACACCGGGGGTTGACCGGTCGTCTGTCGTTCCTATGGTGTGTCTTGTTCCCGCCCGGCCGCTGTCGAGTGCCGACGCGCTCCGGCGGTGCGGGCTTCCCGGCACCTCCCCGCCCCTTCCCCCCAGGGGTGGGTTGAGGCGCGCCGTCGCTGCCCCGCCCTGTCCGGCCCTACACGCCGGTCAGGGGCCCGTGTGGCGGCATGCTGGCCGGGACCCCCGTCCCACCCCCGGACGGGTGCCCCGGCCAGCACCCCCGAGAACCATCCGGCCGCCCGCCCCCTCGGCCGGCCGGATACCCCACCGCCACCGTCACCACCCACGGCCGCCGTCATCACACGGCCGTCGCCCAGCCCCGCACCCGCCGCCCCGCCTCGGCCCCGCATGCCGCCCCGGCGGCCCCCGCACACCACCACACCACCAGGGAGTACCCCATGGCCACCATCACCGGATACCACCTCACCAGCGCCAGCCGCCGCCTCATCTTCGACAACCGCAACTACGATCCCGTGCGCGACGTCCTGACGGACCTGATCAACGGCAGCCACACCGGCCAGCTCTACCTCTGGGAGAGCATCGACACAGGCAACCCGGACCCCTCCATCCCCGGCCGCACCATCACGGACTGGCGCCTGGTCACCATCCGCAACCCCGCCCCCCAGCAACTGCGCCCCGCGCACCGCGCCGACTGCCCCGACGACGAGCCCTGCGACTGCGAGCCGACCGTGCCCGTCCCCCTGCCCGCGTGGTGCAACCTCTTCGCCGGACTCACCCTCAGCCCCCTGTTCCACCTCCACCCCACCGACCGGGCCCGACTCACCGCTCTCCAGTGGCCCGCCCCCAAGGACGCCGAAGGGTGGACCTACCCCGACGGCGCCACCACCGGCTGAGTACCTGCCCCGCCGACACACCCCAGCCCCATGTCCTCCGCGAGCCCGCACCGCCAGGGCAGTCGACCAGTCCCTCACCGCCCCTACGGCGCGTCCTGTTCCCACCCGCACGGCCGTGAGTCGTTCCGGCCGTGCGGGCTCCCCCCGGCACCCCGCCCGGCCGCACGCCACCCCCCGCGGCCCGACCGTTCCATCCGCAGCACCGGACACCATCGCGCCGGCCTGCACCCACAGACCCTGAAAGGCCCCGCCGTGCCCCGCGACCCCGTGATATCCACGATCCGCCCGCCCGCACCACGCCCCTGCGACAGCTGCCCCTACCGGCGTGACGTCCCCTCGGGGATCTGGGCCGCCGAGGAGTACGAGAAGCTCCGCGCCTACGACGCCCCGACAGGAGAGCAGCCGACCGCAATGTTCCAGTGCCACCAGAACGACGCCGACAGCCAGGCCAGCCGTGTGTGCGCGGGCTGGGCGGGATGCCACGGCGAGGCCCTGCTGGCGCCGCGGATCGCCCTGCTGACGGCTGCCATGGACGGCCCGACCCTCGAAGCCGTGGTCACCTACGTGTCCCCAGTGCCGCTGTTCTCCTCGGGAGCCGAGGCAGCCGACCACGGCCAGGCCGACATCGACCGGCCCGGCCCGGAGGCCGACCGCCTGATCGACAAGATCATCCGCACGCGGCGGGACATCCGGCTCGGCTGAGGACGACCACCCAGCCGGGCCCACACCACCGCTCGCCCCATCAGGGCCGTCACCCGGCGGTGCAATGGCGGCCCCGCCAGCATCCCCGCACGTTGCACCCCCGCCCGGCCGGGGAGAGTCCACCAACAGCCAGGCCTGCCGAAACGACAAAACCCGTCCGGCCCCGGGCCCGCAGTCGAGGCCCCACAGCAGTCGGACGCCCGCACGCTGCGCCCGGCCCCCGGCCTGCGCCCACCGCGGCCCACCGCAGAGCCGGGGGCGGATTCCCGCTGCCCCGCCGGACCTGGCCATCAGAAGCGGGGGAGACCCGGCGAGACAGGCCACCAGCGGCCGGTCCCCGCCCGGTAGGCCGTTGACCGGCTCCCTGCCGCGCCTACCTTCCAGCACACCGAAACCGACCCCGCCATCACACGGCCGTCGCCCCGACCCCGCGCCCCGCCTCGGCCCCGTATGCCGTCCCGGCGGCCCCCGCACACCACCACACCACCAGGGAGCCCTGTGACGGCCAAACCGAACACCCCAGCCCAGGAGAAGAGACTGTGATGAAGAAGCCTTTCGCCCCGCCGTGTGGCTCCGGGAGGACCGATGACGAGACGGCGGAGGCTGTCGTGACCCGCACCCTTGCCGAATGGGGCATGACCGCGCTCCGCGACGACGACTGCGGGTACACGTGGATGGTCATCGGGTACGACCAGTCCTCCCAGGGCTTCTTGGAAACTCCCGCCGAGACCTACACCGAGCCCTACATCGTGCTCCACCTCAGCTCCGACGATGCGGAGATCACCGTCAGCCGGGCGCCTGCGAGTGGTGACATGTGGCACGTGCGAACGGGCGATGGAACGGGCGACGAGCACATGCTGTTGACCCGCCCGGTCGATCAGCTCGACGAATGCGTCGAGGCCATCGCCGAGTGGATCACCACGCCTCAGATGTAGCCAGACCCGCTGACCCGATTCGGGGGTTGGCCCGCTCCGTCCGGCCCCACACACCGGACAGGGGCCCGTGCGGCGGCACGCTGGCCGGGGCCCTGTCTCCCGTGAACGGTGCCCCGGCCAGCCCCTGAGGACCGTCCGCCCGCCCGGCCCCGCCCACCGCTGCGCCCCACCACCGGTGGTCCGCCGCCCCGTGACCGGCGGGGCACGTCGACGCCGCAGGCCCGCCAGTGCCTTCCGGTCCGGCAACCAGGAGCGGGAATGCCCGGCGCGGGGCGAGGCGTCCGCGTCCGGCCACCAGCACAGCGAGCCGTTGACCGGCTCCCTCCCATGCCTACCTTCCAGCACATCGAGACCGGCCCAGCCGGGGCCAGGCCCACCACGCCAACCGCCCCGCCGCCCGCTCCCGCCCACGGGCCGGAGCCACGGCCGCCGGTCCCCACCACCGCCACGGCCGGGAGCCACATGCCCACACCCGCTACACCCACACCCGCCGCCACCCGACCCACCGCGCACGAGAACCTCCCCCTCTTCGCCCTCGACGCCGACGGCCAAGCCCAGCCGACAAACGAAGCCCTCCCCACACCGACCCACGAGGACCTGCTCGCCCTCGACGGCCCCGAACTCACCGCCCTCCTCGACTCCCTCACCACAGCGCAACGCGACCAACTCGCCGGCCCCTACCCGGCCCGCTGGCTCTACCCGCCGAAGCCCGGCGACGCCCCCCGCGGAGTGACTGTGTGCGCCGGATGCGGCGGCGGCTGCGCCGGGCTGCGCCTGGTCCTCGGCGTCGAAGCCGACATGGTGTGCATCGAGCTGAAGAAAGACCCGACCGCCACCAGCACGGCAGCCGGATGCACCGTCATCCGCCAGGACATCAAGACACTCGACCCCCGCCACCCGGCACTGCGCTACACCCGCCGCGTCATGTGCACGATGCCGTGCATCGACTGGACCCGCGCCGGTCTCGGAGCCGGCCGCAACGCCACGAACCTGGAGATCCTCCTCGACGCGATCGACCAGGTAGGCGCCCACATGGGCAACGTGTGGGTGGACGGGACGGAGGTCTGCACCCACGACGACCCAGGCCACTGCGACGAGGACTGCTACGACCACATGATCGAGCCCTCCGGCGCCCCCATCACCGAACTGTGGGCGCTGGTCGACGACATGACCGCCGAGACCGCCGGACTCATGCTCGCTCCGGTCATCTGGATCCTGGGCCTGCGCTCCATCGGCGCACCAATCGAGTCCATCGTCATCGAGCAGAGCTCGGCCCTACCCGAAGACGTCCAGCAGTACATCCAGACCGAACTGCGGACCGCAGGATGCGAATCCGTGCAGTGGCAGGACCTGAACGCCGCCGACTTCGGCTCCGCCAGCAACCGCAACCGCGCCATCATGTCCGCGCACTGGTACCGCCACCCCGGCCCCGTCACCGTCCCCGGCATCCGCACCAACGCCGCCCTCGCGCTCGGCTGGCCACTGGACACCCGCATCAACACCCGCGGCGAACGCAAGACCAGCGGCGGCAACGTGTTCGCCCTCAACCGCACCATCACCGCCGTCACCGGCAAGATCCGCGGCTGGTACTGCCAGGAGACCGGACGCCGCTTCACCATCCCCGAAGTCTGCGCACTGCTCGGCCTACCCGGCGACTACCCGGTCACCGGCTCCCGCACCAGCCAGTGCCAGCAACTCGGCGACATCTTCTCGCCCCTGGTCTCCGCCGCGGTCTGGGGCACCCTTCTGGGCCTGCCCTGGCTCGACATGCTCCGCACCTACCTCGCCCAGATCTACCCGGCCGTCCACGGCCGACCAGACCCGGCGGCCGTCCTGTTCAACCCCGACCGCCACCACCCCACTCAGGCCGTCACCGAAGCCGAGATCCTGCGCCTGTTCGCCCAGGGCGACTACCCGCGCTTCCGCATCCAGACCAACCAGCCGGCCGCGCACTGACCCCCCACGTCCCTCCCGCCCGGCCGCCGACCCCACCGGCGGCCGGGCACCGCCATGCCCGGCCACACCCCGCCAGCCAAACGCACCACCGGCCGCCCGCGTTCGCGTCAGCCCGTCGGAGGCCGCCGCATCCACGGCGCCGCAGGACCACCCGGCCCCGGTACCGGTCCCGGTGGGGGAGTGCCGGGCCCCGGCTGCACCACCGGCCCAGGCCCGGGCGGCGGGTACCCGCCCACTACCGGATACCCGCCCGTGACCGGCTCCGCGCTCCCCAACCCCGGCGGCCCCCCAACCACCGGCTGCGCCACAGCCCCGTCTACCACCGCTCCCGTCCACTGGCCCGGCACCGCCGCCGCGACGTGGAACGCCAGGCACACCGACGACCCCACCACCACACTGGTGTTCTCACCCACCAACACCACCCGGTCCCGCCCCGCCACCTTCCGATACGACACCAGCCGCATCCCGTGGACCAGCGGACCGTCCCCGCCCTCCTCCACCACCTCGAACGCACCCCCCAGCCACGTCGGGTCCAGCTCACCCGCCATCACCTCGGACACCTGGACCATCACCCCACCCCCCGCACACCATCAGCCGACCCCAACCCGGGCCCGGAACCCGATGCCGCCGCTCCGCCACCCGGGCCCGGACCGCCCGCCCTGACCCCCGCAGCCGCGCCCCCCGCGGGCCGCACCGCTGCTCCCGGCCCGCTGCCGGCCGGCGCCACCGAAGCCCCCGGTGCTACCGGTGCTACCGGTGCCCCCGGCCCGTCGCCCACCGCCCGCTGCGCCCCACCCGTCGGTGCCGTACCGCCCGCCGCCTCCACCGCCGCCACACTCCCGCCACCGGACGCCTTCACATGCGCGACCATCCGCCGCAGCTCACCCACCTCCACACCCAGCCGGTCCGCGACCTCGTCCTCACGAACCGCCACCCCCCGCACCTGAAGGCCACGCATCCGCGCCGCCACCACGGCGCCCTGCTCCCACCCCTCACGCCGCACCCGCTCCCGCGCCGCCTCCAGCTTCCCGATCTGCTCGGCGATGCCGTCCACCGCCGCAGCGGCCCGCTCCTGGAGCGTCAGGAACTCCTCCGCCCCCTCCAACAGCGCCAGATCACGAGCCTCGTACTCGCTGCGCAACTCCCGCGCCCGCCGCCGGGCCGCCACCGACCCCACGGCCTTGCGCGTGACCCCCTTCGCCATGCCCATCCCGCCTCTCTCACTCACCCGTACCGGGGCACCTTCACCGTCACCCGGCAAGAACGAGCCCGGGTGCCGTGCCGCCCGCCAGGCAACCCGCCACCGCCCTTCCGCGGAAAGCCCGCGCCCGGCCAGATCCCGCCTGGCGGGATCCTCCGCGCCCAGGCCGCAGGCACTTCCCATCCGGCGACACGGGCCCACCCCCGTGCCACCACTCCACCTACGCAGCCGCCGCCATGCCTTGGGCCTGCGACAACGCCACCCGGGGGCGGCCAGCGGCCGAGCCGGGCACCAGGGTGTGCCTGGCTACCAAGGCCCGGAGACAGGGGCCAAGTTCCCGACAGGTCTTGCATCTCTGCACGGCGAGCGCCGACCCTGGCGCCCATGACGGCGGACTTCGGGAAGATGACGCCGGGAGACGGCTACGTCTACCTGATGCGGCAGGTCGCCAGCGGCGACGACCTGCGCCCTCGCGACCGGGATCTGGCCGAGTACCAGAAGGCCGGTGGGGTGCCGCCCGGGCACTGGGTAGGCCGGGCCGCCGCCCTTCTCGGTGTCGCCGGCCAGGTAACGGAACCGCAGATGCGCGCCTTGTTCGGGGAGGGACTCCACCCGCGGGCGGACGAGATCACCGCCGAGCGGTTACGCGCCGGAGCGACCGTTCGTCAGGCGCAGCGGGCGGCGCGCCTGGGAGCCGCGTTCTACGGGTTCGGGCAGCAACCGACCGCCCTTGCCGTGGCGATCGAGGCGCAGACCAAGGACTGGGAGCAGCGCGCCGGGCGGCCGGCCACGGTGGACGAGCGCCGGGCGGTGCGCCGGCGAGTGGGCGCGCAGGCGTTCCGCGCCGAGTTCGAGCGCGAGCCCAGGGACGGTACCGAGCTGAACCGGTACATCACCCGCTCCACCCGTCCGCCGCGCCAGCCCGTGGCCGCGTTCCATCCGGTGTTCCGCCCGCCCAAGAGCGTCAGCCTGCTGTGGGCGCTGGGCGACGAGGCGGTCCGCATCGCTGTGGAGAGGGCCCACGAGGAGGCCATCGCGATCACCTTGACGTGGATCGAGGACAACGCGCTGGCCACCCGCACCGGCCCCGCAGGTGTCGCGCAGCACGACGTCACCGCGGGCATGGTGGCCGCGCGGTTCCGGCACTTCGACTCGCGGTGCGGCGATGCGCTCCTGCACGACCACGTGCTGATCGCCAATAAGGTGCAGGGCCCGGACGGGCGGTGGCGCACCATCGACGGCCGGCTGCTGCTGGCCCAGGCCGTCGCCGCGTCCGAGCTCTACGACGAGGAGGTCCTGCGGCGGGTGTGCACCGCTTTGGACCTTGCGGTGACCGAGCGCCCAAGTGCGGACGGGCGGCGCCCGGTGATGGAGATCGCCGGCATCGGCCAGGGGCTGATCGACGCAAGCTCCGTGAGAGCGGCGGCAGTGCGCGAGCAGATGCCTCGGCTGCTCGCCGCCTACCGCACCACACACGGCAAGGAACCCTCCCGGCGGGCCCGCCTTGCCATGATGCGCACTGCCACCCTTCAGACCCGCCCGGCCAAGAAGCAGGCCCGCCCGCTGGCGGTACTGCGCGAGAACTGGCAGCTGGGTGTGGCCGCGGTGTTCGGCCGCCCCCTGGTCGACAACCTGCTGGCGAACGCCCGCAAAGCGGCCCGGGACATGCGCCGGGACAAGGGCCCGCCCCGCTTGGACGTGGACGCGGCCGCCCGTGAGGTGGTGGCCACCGTGTCCCTGCACCGTGCCGTCTTCGGCAAGCGTCACCTGCTGGCCGAGGCCCGCCGCCATGTCACCCGCGCCACGATGGGCCGCGGCGGCGAGGGCTGGGCCGAGCAGATCTGCGAGCATGCCCTGGCCCGGTTGTGCCTGGATCTCACCCCGCCCGACATCAACCCGGCCTTCACCCCGCTGCAGCGCGCCGATGGCACCAGCGTCTACCGGCGCCGCGGCGCCGAGCTCTACACCACCCCGCAGATCCTCGCCGCCGAGGACCGCATCGTCGCCGCCGCCCGCCGCCACACCACCCCCGCCTGCCCGCCACGGACGTTCGAGCGCGCCGCCGCCCGCCACAAGGGCCCCCTCGACGCCGGACAGCGCGCCATGGCCAAGGCGTTCGCCACCTCCGAGCGGGCCCTGGTCGCCGCGATCGGACCGGCCGGCGCCGGCAAGACCACCGCCCTGCGCCTGGCCGCGAACGCCATCACCGCCGCCGGCCACGCCACGGTGGCGCTCGCCCCCTCCGCCCGCGCCGCCCACGTCATGGCCGAGGAACTCGGCCGCCCCGCCCACACCCTCCACTCGTGGCTACGCCGCCAGCGCCTCGCCGACGCCGGGAAACTCGTCCTGCCCCGCGCCGAGCGCCTGCGAAAAGGCGACGTGATCATCGTGGACGAGGCCGGCATGGCCGCCACCACCCAGCTCGCCGCCATCGTGCGCCGCGCAGAACGGGCCGGCGCGCACGTGCGCCTGATCGGCGACCCCGCGCAACTCGCCGCCGTCGAAGCCGGCGGCGCACTCGCTTTGTTGAAAAGCGAGGTCGGCGCCGTCCACCTCGCCACCGTCCACCGCTTCCGCCACCCCGAGGAGGCCGACGCCTCCCTCAAGCTGCGCGACGGCGACACCGGCGAGGCGTTCACCTGGTACCGGCAGCAGGGCCGCATCCAGGGCGGCACCACCGACTCGATGGCGGACACCGTCTTCACCGCCTGGCACACGGATCTCGCCGCCGGGCGCACGGCGCTGATGATGGCCCCCGACCGCGACCTGGTCGCCGCCCTCAACCGCCGCGCGCAGGCCTGGCGCATGGAACGCGGCCAACTCCTGGCACCCTCACGCTGGCGCCCGCGCCCCGTCAAGCTGCGCGACGGCCACAAGGCGCACGTTGGAGACCTGATCGTCACCCGCCGAAACCAGCGCCAACTCACCTGCCGCGCAGGGAAAGACTTCGTCAAGAACGGCGACGTGTGGACGATCGAGCGCTACACCCCCGCCGGCGACGCGATCGTGCGCCACACCCAGCACCGCGGCCGCCTCACCCTGCCCGCCGACTACCTCAAGGAGCACTGCGAGCTCGGCTACGCCTCCACCATCCACCGCGCCCAGGGCATGACCGTTACCCGCTCCCACGCCCTGCTCACCACCCGCACCTCCCGCGAGGCCGCCTACGTCGCCGCCACCCGCGGCCGCACCGGCAACCACCTCTACATCGCCCTCGAAACCGACCAGACCCTCGACCAGGCACTGACCCGCATCGCCACCTACTCCTCCTTCGCGCCCTCCGCCCGCCAGACCATCCGCGACGAACAGCAACGCGCCTGGGGCATCCGCCACCTGACCGCCGAGTACGCCGACGCAGCCGAGCGGGCCACCCGCCTGCGCTACGCCGCCGCCGCCCGCACCGCGCTCGGCAGCGCCGCCGAACCGCTGGTCGCCGACGACGCGTTCACCGCCATCGTCAACGCACTCGCACGCGCGGAGAAAGCTGGCTTCACCCCCGAACGGATCCTCGCCGCCGCCCACCGGGAAGGCACCCTGGCCGGCACCGACGTGCCCGGCGCGGTCCTGGCCTGGCGCATCGACCAACGCCTGCGCACCGCCCGCGCCGCCGAAGCCCAGGCCGACGCCGACCCCCACCCGAACACCCGCCTGCTGCGCACCCTGTCCGACGACCAGCTGGAGCGCATCGTCGCCCTCGCACAGGCGCACCGGGCCCGGGCCCTGGACGAACTGCACGCCGCCGACGCGCAGGCGGCCGCAGCCCCCAGGCCCGTCACCGCCAGCGGCCGCCGCCACCCGGCCTGGCCGCACCGCCCGTACGGCACGTTCACCTCCGGTCGGCTCGCCGAGCGGCTCCGCACGACGCGACGCGCCTGCCTGCGGGCCGCCGACGAAGGCGACCACCGGGCCGAACTCGCCGCCGTACAGGACCTGGTGCGCCTGCGCGCCGAGCAGGCGCTGCGCCGGGCGATGCCGTGGCGCGAGCGCTCCCGGGAGGACTACCAGCGCGCCCGGCCCGGCTCCCCAGCCACCGCGCCGGACCCCTGCGCCGCAGCCGCCGCCGACGCCGAGCGGGCCCGGATCCGCACCGAAACCGCCCGCGACGCCTGGCAGCGGGCCGAGGCCGTCACCGCCCGCGCAAACGCGGAGCGACACCTGCGCCGGCTGCTGCCCGACCGGCCGCCCACTGGTGGCGACGACGCGGATCTGCCCGACTGGCTCACCCCCGCCGCCGCCCTGGGCGACCCGCACACCCCCGAGAACTGGCGGCGCCACCTCACCGAGCGGCGCGACATCGTCGACCGCCACCTCGCCGCCCGCGGCGCCCAGCTCACCGCCGACATCCCCGCCTGGGCCGCGCCGCTCGGCCCCCTCCCACCCCCCGAGGCCGGCCGCGCACTGCGCACCCGGTGGGAGCGCACCGCCGCCCTCACCGACGCCTGGCGCACCCTCCACCAGATCCCCGACCACGTGCCAGGACTGGGCCCCAAACCCGACGCCGAGCAGCACGCCGCCGCCTGGAGCGCCCTCGAGGAGCGCATCCGCGCCCTGCACCACCGCGTCCGCACCGCCCACCAGCCCCACCCCCTGGCGCCGCCCGAGCAGCTCACCCGCCAGGCCCTCGAACAGCTCACCCAACTGCGACTGCTGCGAGGCCTCCACCCCCCACACCCCGCGGCGCAGCCCCACCCGGCGGCCACCGCCGCACCCGCCGTGGCCGCGCCGGCCGACCGCACGCCCTCCGCGCCGCTCCTGCTACCCCGCGCCGAACGCCTGGCCCAGGACGCCCTTGCCGCGACCCTCGCCGGACAGAGCGCCCCCGAGGAGTGGATCGAGCAGATCCCCACCCCCGACGAGGACGACACCGCCCAGCAGCACCTCTACCGGCGCCTGGTGGCCGCCGTCGCCGACTGGCGCCAGCGCCAGGCAGTCAGCGGCACCGACCCGCTCGGCCCGCCGCCCGAGAGCGACCGGGCCGCCGAATGGCAGCACCTGTCGAAGGCCCTGGACCTCTACCGCACCGCCCGCATCACCGACCGCCTACAGCTGCTGCGCGTGCGACGCGAAGCCGACCACGAACGCCTTCAGGCCGCCGCCGAGCAGGCCGCCCAAGCCGGTGCCGGCACTGCGTCCGGCCCGCCGCCACGCCGGGCACCCGGCCCCAAACCCTCCCGCCCGCGCCGCCACGGCGGCCGTCGCCGCCGGTAGGACACCCGCCCATCGGAGCCCGCCGAGCGGCGCCTGATCCCGCCAGATGGGAGGGGCCGGCCACCGCTCCCGCCCACCGGGACCAAGACGCTGCCGCGGTTGTCCCCGCCTCCGTCGCCCGCGCACGCTCACCTTCCCGACCCCATCCGATCCCCGCCACCGGAAAGAGAGGCAGCCCGTTGACCGCGCCATCGCCGCCGCCCGAGCCCGTGCAATACGCGCTCACCAGCGTCTACACCGACCCTCACCTCGGCGGGACGGACGGGCCCTCGATGCTCACCGCCGACCCGGCCGCCGCCGCGCACTTCTTCCTCGACACCGACCGCCTCGGGCACCTGGAGGTCATAGCACACGCCACCGCAGACGACGGCGCCCTGGTGCCGATCAGACCGGGCGACATCGTGCACCGGGCGCTCGCGGAACTGCCCCAGGACGACGCGCGCCGCGACACGCTGCGCACGGCGCAGGCCGACTGGCTCGAGGACCGCCTGTGGGACCGCCAGGACGAACCGCTCGGCGCCGCGCCCGGCGGCCCGGACTGGATCCGCGCCGGGACCGCCTGGGGCGCCGCGTTCACCGCGCTGCCCGGCGCCGACGTGCTCGCCGAGCTCGCCTCGCACTACCCGCAAGCCGAGGAGCCGCATGCCCCGCTGGTGATGGCAGCCCTGCGCACCGCCCGCGCCATCCGCCAGGCCGCCGGCCCCGTCAGCGAGGAGGACCGACAGCGGCTCGCCGCGAACTGGCGGATCCTGAACACCTCCCGGCCGGCGCGCGAGGAACCGGCGGCCCTCGCCGCTGCCACCTGGTACCTGGAGCGCCTGGCCGACCTCGACCCCATCACCGCGCAGCCCCCCGCCGACCTCACCGACGACCAGCGCGCCCGCTGGCGCAAGGGCGCCGTCGACCTGCAGCGTGACCTCCTCATCCTGGACCCGGCCCGCCCCCCGGTCCGGATCGAGGTATTCACCGCCCGCGTGCACACCGAACCTGCCGACCACGCGCCGGCCGGCACCGCCCACGCCGCGGAGACGGACCGCCGGCACCTCGACACCGCCCTCGCCGGGGCCCTGGACCACCTGCCGCTGGACGACGAGGTGCGCGAGAGAGTGAGGAATGCCGCCGCCGGAATCCTTCAGCCGCCCCAACCCCTGCCGCTGCCCGGCCAGCCCGTCGGCGACGCCGACGCCGCTCTCGACTGGCGCCGCCGGGTGCCCTCCGCGCAGCGGGCGGCCGAGGACACCGACGCCACCCTCACCCAGGCCTATACCTACGTCGCCCAGGTCCGCCGCGAGGCTGGCGAAGGCCGCTGGTCCTTCGCCGACCAGGGCAGCACCGCTCCCGCACACACGCTGGCCGCCGAGATCCGCGGGCGGCACGCCGTCCTCGGACGCCTGCTCGCCCTCGCCACCGCTGAACGCGCCGCCACCGCCCACGAGCCGCACCTGCACGACGTGGCGGGCGACGCCGCCCGGGCGGCCCGCGCCGAGGCCCAGGCCCTGGGCCTGCGCCCGATGGAGGTCCACTTCGCGGAGCAGGCCGCCTACACGGCGACCTTCGACGCCGCCCGCTCCCTTCTGGACGAGGCCCTCACCGAGCAGCGCGCCGCGGTGCGGGCCACCATTGCCGCGCACTACCCCCGACCCGACCACCGCCTCGTCAACCAGCTCGCCGCCGGCATCGACAACCAGGCCGTCGCCCGCGCGCAGAACGCCGTCGTCGTCCTGGGCCGTGAGCTGGACGACCTCCTCGCCCAGGACCGCAACCCGGCCATACGGGTGCGGCCCACCGCCGAGCAGATCACCCAGGCACGCTCCCGCTGCGACGCCGCCCGCCAACGCTTCAACGACATCGTCAACAAGGACAGACCCGCCACCGTGGCGGCACTGGGGGCCCTGCGCGCGGTGATGGATCTGCCCGCACCGCTCCCGCGCGACGACGGCGCCGACCGCCTGACCCGCCACCGCCGACAGCTCACCGAGCGTCTCACCGGCGCCCGCCCGGCCACCGCCACCACCGAGTCGGCCGTCGCCACCGCAGCACCAAGGCCGCGCCCGGCCCGGGACGTGCCCCGGCAGGAGACCCGTCCCGCCACCGTGAATCGAGGAGTGCGATGACCCGCCGTGAAGACTCCCAGCCCCCGCGGCGCGACTGGCTGGAGCGCGCCCTGTGCCGCGAACAGGACCCGGAGCTGTTCTTCCCCGTCGGCAACCGGGGCCCGGCCCTGCTGCAGATCGAGCAGGCCAAGGCGGTGTGCAAGCGCTGCCCGGTACGTGCCGAATGCCTGCTGTGGGCCCTGGCCACCAACCAGGAAGCCGGGGTGTGGGGAGGCGTCAGCGAGGACGAACTGCGCGCCATCCGCCGCCGCGCCGCCCGCCGCAAGACCAAGGACACCAAGGACACCAAGGACCTCGGCCGCCAGGGGCAGCGGCAGCACCAGCCCGCTCCCGTTCCCGCGCCCGCCGGGGCATAAGCCCGCGGTGGGACCGCACGGCAGATTTCAGTCGGCGCGGCTGTGACCTGGCGTCCACTGCACGCAAGGCGTCAGTTTGCCGAGGCTCACGTCCGAATCCCGTCGTAGCGGCGCCGGCGCCGTCGGAAATCTACGAGTTGCTTCCGAGGTTTGGGCTCGTTGATGTGGTATGGGGCGTTTTGATGAGTTGATCGGTCCGTTGCGGGCGAAGTTGGAGGCGGTGACACCGCATCTGAATGAGCGTCAGCGCCGATTGTTGTACGGGGCGGAGGCGCGACAGCTTGGGCATGGCGGGATCGCCGCGGTCGCTGCGGCGGCCGGCGTCTCCAAGGGCTGCGTCTCCCGCGGGCTGGCCGACCTGGAGAACGGTGCCGGACCTGACGGCCGGGTGCGCCGGGCAGGCGGGGGACGTCCGGCAGCGGCGGTGAAGGACCCGGGACTGCGCGCGGCGCTGCTGGCCCTGGTCGAGGACAGTACGCAGGGCGATCCGATAGGGCCGTTGACGTGGACGACGAAGTCGCTGCGGCATCTGACGGACGAACTCGTCGCCCAGGGCCGCACGGTGGGCCGGGACACCGTTGCCGCGCTGTTGAAGGAGGCCGGGTTCAGCCTGCGCGGCAACGCCCGGGTCCTGGCGGGCAGCTCCCACCCGGACCGCGACGCCCAGTTCCGCCACCTCAACGACAAGGTGAGGCAGTTCCTGGACACGGGGGATCCGGTGATCAGCGTCGACATCAAGCGGAAGGAGCAGATCGGGCTGTTCGCCCAGGCCGGGCGGGAATGGGCGCCGCCCGGCGCCCCAGTCAAGGTCCTCGATCACGACTTCCCCACCCAGGCAGTCGGCACCGCGATCCCATACGGCATCTACGACGTGGGGCACAACACCGGCTTCGTGGTGGTCGGCACCGACCACGACACCGCCGCATTCGCGGTCGCCGCCCTGCGCCGCTGGTGGAAGGAGGAGGGTCGGGCCGCCTACCCCGGCGCGCGGCGGCTGCTGATCACCGCAGACGGCGGCGGCTCCAACAGCTCCCGAGCCAAGGCATGGAAGGCCAACCTCGCCGTCCTCGCCACCGAGACCGGCCTGGAGATCAGCGTGTGCCACCTACCGCCCGGCGCATCCAAGTGGAATAAGGTCGAACACCGCCTGTTCTCGTTCATCTCGATGAACTGGCGCGCCCGTCCGCTGACCAGCTTCGAGGTCGCCCTCAGCCTGATCGCGGCCACCACCACGAGTGGCGGCCTGCGCGTGACCGCCCGGCTGGATGAGGGCGTCTACCCCACCGGCATCGAGATCGACGCCCAGCACGCCGCCGCGCTCACCATCGACCCCGATGAGTTCCATGGCGAGTGGAACTACACCATCCCACCCCAGGCCGGCGTCCCCGCTGTGCCGCTCCAGCCGCCCGGACGCCGGGCCCACCCCCGCCTTGCCCACACTTTCGACTCCGCCTTGGCCACCCACCCCGTGCTGACCGGCATGCCACGCGACGCCCTCGACCAACTCGTCGCCCAGGTACGCGAACTGGTCGACGCGCTGCCGCCGAAGCAGCGCCCCCGCCACCGAAAGCTCGTCGTCGAGAACATCGCCTGGGCCGCCGTCCTCGACCAGCGCGGACTACCCTGCTCGCTTATCGCCCACCTCTTCCGCATCGGCGAGAACCAGATGCGCGCCCTCCTTCAACAGGCCCGCCCCCTGCTTCAGCAGCACGGACACCACGCCGAGCCACTGCCCGTCCGCCTCGTCGACCCCTGCGAACTCGCCAGATACGTCATGCTTGCAACATCAACGACCAGTTGACACGACACGCGCCACTAATTAATCGACGGGCCCTCAGCGCACCGCCGCAGGCATTCATGGAATCGCGATATTCGTTGAAGAGTTCGAACGTCGCGGGCAAGGTCGCCGATGGGCGACTGCTCGTCGGCGTGACGCAGGCAGCCAGGTTCGAAAATCGCTCGGGTCCGGCGCGGCCTGCTGTGGCACAGCCTCTACCTCAAGGAGCTCACCCATCAACCCGCCGCCGAGTGGATGACCTACCGCCACCAGCGCTGGCCAGCCTCGTCCAACCCCCCACCTGCCCGTCGGCCAGAAGAGCGCGGCCGATCCCGACCACCCGGCCGTCAGCATCGGCACCCTGCGCAGAGCCCTTCCCCCGTGGGCTGACGCTGAGCGGCTTGCGACAAGACCGCATCCTCAACGAGGCGGCAGAGGGCGCCGATCCGCTCCGGCCGGTGCGCCCGTCCGGCAGAACCGAGCAGACCGCGATGCACCACGTCGCCGCCGCCCACGTCGAGCCCCGGGCCGGCACCGCGACCCCAGCCCCGCCCGGCCGGCGCTGTCCCGGACTTCTTCCACACAACCCATCCCGAGGCCGGACCGCCGACGGGCACCCCCACACCGCCACGCACAGATGCGTGTCCAGGGTGTGACAGGCCACGGACTCCGGGGTGGACCCGCCTTGTTCGCACCAAAGTGGTATTCCTTGGACACCAGGCAACGCCCGTACCCACCAAGCCGATTGCAGGGCGCCCGGCCCGGGCCGTCTTGCCACACCACCGGAGAACGCCGTGCCCAGCGACCCCTACCGGCACCTCTACGAGGACAGCGAGATCTTCGCGCTGGACCTCGTCCGTCGGGCCGCCGACCCGGCGGTCACCACCAACACCGAGCACGCGGTGCGTGACCTGGCACGCCGCCGCCCGACCCTGGCCGAGTACGACGCCGCGATCGCCCTCACCGCCGCCCTCGCCCGCCTGTCCTGCACGGCGCTGCGCGCGGCCTCCCTGCGACACCACCCGCTGACCGCCCGGCTCCTGGAGAACCAGCCGGCCCCGAGTATCGCGCACGCCCACGAGATCACCGACGTCCTCGACCGGCTGGACACCGACCTGCTCAGCACCGACGCCACCCGGCTCGGGCACTGCTTCATCGAACTCACCCGCCTCGCGCTGGCCGAGCAGATGCCCGGCGGCCGCCCCCTGCGCGAGAGCGCCGCCGAACCCCTCGGCTACGCCCTGGCCTGCGCGCCAGAGCCCGCCGACGCCCTGCTACCGCTCGTCGCCCGCGCCGCACAGCTCACGCTCGCCTGCCTGCATCACCTGCTCGACCTCGACCTCTCCATCGAGCCGGATAGCGACGCCGACACCGCGCGTACCACGGGCCCGGACGGCGGCGCACTGGAGCACATCCTGGACGGCTTCGAGCTATACAAGATCACGCAGCAGGGGGCCGGAGGCGACGCGCTGTAACAACCGCGGCCCCGGTCGCACAGAACAGATGACAATGAGTCAACTCACGGGCTGCACAAGGTGAGGCGCGACGTCCGCTTCCGAGCATCCGATGGCAGATTCAGTACCGCCGGGTAGCGTGATTGCCATCAGCACCCGCCGACGGGGGGAAGGATGTCATGGTGCTCAGCTGTCACACCGCTACGCACAACGCCGTGGGGACACCGGGGACCAGAAGGCCCCACCGTGGTCCGGACGTGCTGTGCGCACCCTCCCGGCCAAGCGCCGCGAACACACGGCCGTGCTGCCCGGAATCCGCAGCCGGCCGTGCCACCGCCAGCGCGAAGGGCCCGTGCAGCGGGCCGGCCCCACGGCCCCGGCCCGTCCCCGGTACCGACTGTCCGGATGCGCCCAGCCCGTTCCCGTTCACCTGAGCTGGGCAGCACCCCAATACCCTCCCGCCGCCCTGTCAGCACACCCTAAAACCACCCGCCCACGCCCCGCTGCCCACGCCTGTCCAGCAGGCCGGACGCCCGGGCCCCGCGGGGGCTCGACCATACCCATCAGGCCCGCCGCCGCGGGCCACACCCGAAGAGGACGCCGAGTTGAACACCACCACGGCCTACGTCAGCCGCCCCGCCCTCGTCCTCGGCGAGCACATCGTCGACGCCGACCGGGTCCGCGACGACATCCTCGCATGGAACCCCGACCACCCCAAGCTCGACGTCGCCCGCAAAGCGCTGACCAACCTCCCCGGAACCCGACGCTACCTACGCCCCTACGAGGAAATAGTTGCCGAGCGCAGTCCCACCCAGCGCAAAGACGACGTCTTCGACGCCATCCTCGAAGCCGCCCGGCAGGCCGCCCGGGCCGCCATGGACCACGCCGGCATCACCCCCGCCGACATCGACTGCATCATCACCACCAGCTCCACCGGCGACCGCATGCCCGGACTCGACATCCACCTGCAAAACACCCTCCCGCTGCGCGCCGACGTCCGGCGCCGTCCCATGACGCAGCTCGCGTGCGCGGGCGGAGCCCAGGCGCTGATCATGGCGGAGGAGCACCTGGCCCGGTACCCGGACGACAACGTGCTCGTCGTCGCAGGGGAGTTTCTGACCTCGCTGTACCAACAGTCGCTGCTGTCAATCGAGGACCTCATCTACAAGACGCTGTGGGGTGACCTGGTGGCAGCAACCGTCGTCTCCGCCCGCCCGCTCGGATTGGACGGCTGTCTGCGAATCGACCACACCCTCGAGTACCTGATCCCCCACACCACCGACCGCTACCGCAAGAAGACGGACGAGCGCGGCGACCACTTCTCCTCCACCCGGGCCTCCCTACGCTCGGTCACCGACCTGGCCCCGGCCCTGCTGAAGTGGCTCGACGAGAACACCGACGCCCCCCTGGACTTCGGGATCCTTCACCCGGGCGGGCCCGCGATCCTGGCCAAGCTCGCTACCGTCCTGGACGTCGACGAAGAGTTCACCAAGCACTCGCGCGACGTCCTCGCCGAGGAAGGCAACCTGGGCGGACCGACCATCTTCTCCGTCCTGGAACGTACCTACCGCACCCCTCCCGCCGACGGTGGGCGCGGCCTGGTCTTCGGCCTCGGCCCGGGAGTCGCACTGGGCGCGCTCCTGGTGACCTGGAACGACCCACAGGCCTGACCCCTCACCAGAGGACCGCCCGGGCCCCATCCCCTGGGCAGTTCAGTACCGGCGCCTGCGCCCACAGCGCCGCCGGAAGCACCCTCCCGCCGACGGGCCGCGGCACCGGGCACCAGGAGGTGCCGGCCGGACGGGGCCGGCGGACCAGGACCGGCGACGTGGGGGAGAGCGGCGCGAAACCGGCCCGTCCGTAGAGGCGAGCGAGCCGCTCATCAGCGGCCACCGCCACCAGGGCGACTTTGTTGTCATCGGCCCAGACGAGGACCGCGCACACCAGATCGCGGGTCGCCTGCCCGTCGCGCCCACCGGCCAGCGACCCCACCTCCGCCCACGGCCCGCGCAGAACCCTGACATCACGGCGTAGCCGCACACCCGCACAGGCCGCCCGGACGAGGGAGGCGAGCTGCCACAGCAGCAGAGCCGCGACCAGGAGCAGTACCGCGATCATCGCGCACCGGCCGCCATCGGGCCCCGCGACCGCGCCACCGATGACGGCCCCCACCAGCGCGGCCGGGGTGAGCACCGCCGCGAACGCGGCCACAGCGCAGGGCAGGAGCAGCACGCTCTGCAGGCGGTCCGCGTCCAGGACTGAGGCCGACGCAGCACGGCGTTGCCGGGCCCCACGACATCACCCGCCCCGCGCAGCGGTGGACGGCCGTCTCGATCAGCCAGAACGGGGCGAACAAGGCACGCAGCCACACAGGGCGGGCTGCGACGGGAGCGAAGGCCTACGCGAGGACGCCGGCGAGCTGCGGCAGGCGGCGCCACGGCGCGAGCAGGCCGTCCGGCATGCGGACCGCCGCGGTGGCACCCATCCGGTCGGCGCCGCGGCGGCAGGGGACCTCACCGCACGCCCGGGCCGGTGCGCGCGGTGGACCAGGTGGCCTGGGTGAGGCGGGCGGCCTGGGCGGAGGCGTGCTGCAGGTGTCCGCGGGCGGTGCCGATGACCATGCCGGGGGCGGCGGTGGGATCACCGACGGCTGCGTTGATCGCCGACGTCGCGGAGCGCACATGGTGCACAATGCTGGCCTCCACCAGCTGGCGGCCCCCGCCGTGGGCGATGCCGGGCTGCCCCTCCTGATACATCGCCCAGACCTGCTCGGGGGCGAGCGATCCGGGCCCGGCGGTGCCGCGCCGGTGGGCGTCCCACACCAGCAGCGCGGGGTCGACGGCGCCGCGGTGGGTGACTGCGTCCTGGAGGGCGGTGAACAGCTGCGCCCGGCCCGGCTGGGTGAAGTCCTCGGCGCGCAACCAGCGGCCCACCTGCTCCAGCTGGCCCGGGTCGCGCAGCAGCGACGACAGCACGGCGTCCTCGGTGAACGCCATCTCCGGGCGCGGGATGGTCTGCGGCGCCAGGACCGCGCCGACGGCCTCGACGCGCCCCATGGCTTGCTCCCAGCGGTCCTCCAGCTGCTGGAGGGCGCCGAGCATGGTGTTGATCTGCATCTCGGCGGCGGGCGCGCCCGGCACCCGCAGGGTGTTCTCCACACGCCAGGAGCCCTGGGCGACCTGCTGCTGAATGCTGGTCTGCAGGACCCGCTGGCCGAGCTGGGCGGCGTGTTCGGGGTGGGGGACCTGCTGAGTGGTGGTGAGGGCGTGGATCTGCTGCGCGACGGCCGGCCAGGCGGAGGCGGGGACTGTCCAACGCTCGTCGGCGGCTTTGTGCTGCAGCTGCTCGTAGAGCATCCGGGCCAGCACCTGCTGCCGTTCGGCGGGGGAGGCACGGATGGTGACGGCGGGGTGGGCGTACAGCTTCTCCTCGACCAGGGCCTTGTACATCTGCCCCAGCCACGGGTCCTGGAAGTCTGCGGCCTTGAGCCAGCCGGCCAGCCGCGCGCCTTCCTCGGGACGGGCCAGGACGGCGGCCAGCACCGCCTGTTCGGCGAACTGCCCCTGCGCACCGACGGTGCGCTCCAGGCTCGCTTGGGCCACCACACGCCCGTACTGGGTGGCGTTGGCGGCCTTGGGCACGCTGGCGGGCAGGCTCGTGACGTAGGCAGCGACCTGCCGCCAGTCGGCGGTGCTCGCCCAGCCGTCGGCGGTGGCCCGCGCGTGCAGGTTCTCCAGCACCAGACGGCCGAGTACCTGGACCCGTTGCTGGGGCGGCGCGGCGAGAACCGACGGATGGGCGTAGAGGTGGTGGTCCACCAGCACGCGGTAGATCTCCTGGCGCCACGGGTTCGCGAAGTCGGCGGCCCGCAGCCAGCCGCGCACCTCCAGCGCCCGGCGGGGATCCTGCAGGACCGAACCCAGCAGGGCCTCCTCGGAGTACGCCTCCGGGCCGCTCACTGAGGCTCCACCGGCCCCAGATCCTGTTGCGTGAAGACGGCCTGCTGGGACAGGGCCCAGCGCCGGGCCACCTCGTCCAGAGCCGCGACGGACGCCTCCTCCAGCGGCTCCCACCACGCCTCACCCGCGCGCCACCACCGGTCCACGAAGCGCACCGGCGCTCCCGGGAAGTCGCCCAACAGCACCGCGTCGCCCGCATCCATGTGCTGACGCATCGCCTCGATGCTGACCGGCCCGGAACGCAGCCGCTCCGCCCGGGCGGTGGCGAAGTCCGCCAAGGAGGACAGCTGCCCGTCGCTCAAGGCCATGGCGCCCGTCCCTTCCCGTCGTCGAATCCCGGCACCCGCAAGCCCGCCGAACAGCCGCGCGGGGCCGGGCTCTGCCCTGCCATGAAAGGCCCGCACGGGGCATACCGGGCAGCTGACAAGGCGTCCGATTCCGCCTGGAGGAAACCGTGGGCGGCGTATCCCGCCGGGCGGGAAGCGCTGCTCGGCGGGCTGCGCCAAGGGCCCGCGGCGGGGCACTGTGGCAAAGACCCGGCCCACCCGGACCGGCCACCCGGGACGGCGAGCTCCCCCATGACCGCTCGCCGTCCCGGCCCATCCGCAAGCCGGACCAGGAGGAGCCCCGTTGGAGCGCGACACGGTGAGCGACGAGGAGTGGGAGCGGGCGATGGGACGCAGGACCGAGGACGCCTTCGGCCACGACGACGACGGCTACGAGCGCCGGGCGGACTGACCCCACCGCGCCAGCTGGCACCAGGGAGAACGGCGGCACACCGATGACGTTGGACATCCATGGCGACACGGCCGGCTGGAACCCGCACGGCTGGTCGGCCGTCGAGGAAGCCGCCGTCCTGGATGAGGCGAACGAGTGGATGGCCACTTGTCACATCCAGCAGCAATTGGACCTGTCCAGGCTGCCCGAGACCGACCTCAGGGTCCTGCGCGACGCCGCGGTCACCGTGCACGGCTACGTTGAGACCGGCCCGGACCTCACCGGCGAGACCTGCTTCGGTGCGCTGATCGCCACCGGCGGGCGCTGGATCGGCCTGGAACTCATACCCGGCGAGAGCCACGACCTCGACGACCCGGCCAACGCCGACCTCGTCGCCTACGACGCCTTCGTCTACTCGGGCAGCACGCTGGCCGAGGTGTTCCTCAGCCCGTCCGGCTTCCGCTGGCTCGAGGGCTTCACCGTCGCCGGCACACCGCCCGACACCATCGGGTTCCTCAGCGCCGCCGTGCGCGGACAGCTCGCCGCCCTGCCCGCCCCCGTCACCCCGTAACCGGAAAAGGAGGACGCGCGGTGTACCCCGACTGGTGGACGGAACAGGACCGGTGGGCCGGCTCGCCGTGGTTGCGCATCCCGCAGGAGGAACGCGCCGTCGAGGAGGAGGATCCCATCGGCCGCCAGGTCGAGGAGGAGTTCACCAGCATCGGCCCGTCCTGGCAGGTGGGGCACACCCTCTACACCCTCGTCGACCACGACGCTGCGACCGGCACCCGCGCCCTGTACGCCCTGCGCTCCTCCGGCGCCCTGCACCGCCTGCTGGAAGGCGCCCACCCGGAACACCTCTACGGCGCCTGGCTGCTCCTCACCTCCCCGTCGGCCCCTGACGAACCGCTTGGGCAGCTCGCCTTCGAGTACCTCCTTGAGGAGAGCTACACCACGGCGGCACCCCTGGAGATCCTGGACACCATCGAGCGGCGCCGCTACCTCCAGGCCCGTGACCTCGACGCCTGGGGCCGTGAGCAGGGCATCGTCCCCACCTCCCCGGACCCGGACCCCGATATACCGGACAGCCTGCGCCTGGAGGCCCAAACCGCCCACGAGCGGGCCACCGTCGAGCGATGGCTGCACGCCCTGGAGGACGAACTCGACCTACCCACGATCCCCGAGCAACCCGACCCAAGGCCCGCCGACCCGGCGCTGGAGGACGCCTTCAACCTCCAGCCTCCCGCCGGGTGGACCCCCGAACCGCTCGCCACCGGGAACGACAACGACAACTGGCCGGACGCCGTGGCCACCGCGCCGCGTCCCCACAGCCACCGCGGCGACGACGATCTCACCCGGGCCCTCCTACGCGCAGAGTGGGCGATGTGGCAGGCAAACCAGCGCGCCTGTGCCGCATCCTTCGGCGCCAGCAGACTGCGCGTGGAGGCCTTGTTCGGTAGGGGACCGCAGTCCACGGCCCTGGAGCGGCACCGCCACCGGCTGGCCACCGCCGCCGGGTGGATGCGGCAGGCCCAGGACACCGACGCGAACCGCGCCCGGATCGCCCAGGACGCGGCCTGCTGCCGACAGGAGGCGGCCGCCTTCGACGCCCAGGCCCTGCGCCCCTGGTGGAGCGTCGTACTTCGCGGAGACTGGCCGCCCACCCACCGGGGCTGGTTGCACGAGTGCGCGGAGGCCGAACGGGTCCACGCCCAGGCTCTGGACACTCTGGCCGGGGAGTACGGCGAGGATGTGCTCCGCTACCTGGACGAAGCCCGCCGAGCAGCTCCCGAATCGCGGGACCCGCTCGGTGACGCGGACCTCCTCGAGGAGGCACTGCCCCGCCTGAAAGAGGAGGCGGTGGCGGCCGACTGCCTGACCGCGACGCAGCGCTCCGAAGCGCTCCGGCGAGAGGAACAGTCGGCACGGAGCCTGTGGCAGTGGCACTGGTACGCCGCCTGGCACATCCGGCAAGAGATACGGCAGCGCCGCCGCGCCGCCGGGCGCCGCCCGATGCCGTCGGTGGAGGACTTCGCGGGGCCGGTCGCGGAAGACCTGCGCTACTGCGAGCGGCCGCTGAGTCCCTGGCCGGGATCCGACACGCTGCCCGAAGACGGCGACCCGCAGTGACGGCCGACCGCATCCGCGCCCGACCAGGCGCAGACGGTGATGTGTCAGACGGCCGGAACCTCGAAGACCAGCTCGTCCATCGATCACTTCTCGGCGGTGCATCTGCAGCTTGTCGGCGACCCGCTCCAGCAGTTCCTGGGAGAGACGACGGACTTTGCCCCGTCCGAAGCTGCCGTAGTGGCGGCCCGGCACCCCGACATCTTGGCGAGCTTCTCCTGCGACACCTCGATGCACTCCCGACAGGGCATCAGCACCCTATGCAGGTTCTCGGCGGCGGTGACGGACAGGTCATTCACGGACATGATCGGCGGCCTCCTCGTGAGGGTGGCCCGCGCCGCCGGTACCCGTGGCAGCCTGGACATGCCTCACGCCTTGGCCGCGGTCAGTGTCGTACTACCGAGCGGATCACCTTGAACATGATCAAGCTCCGCGCGGCTGCATACTGCACGAGCGCACCATGACGATGGCCGAAACCTCGGCGGGTGAACACCTCGCGCCCGACCAACGCCCCCTGCAGCCTGCTCATGTGCCGTCGTCAGGAAGTAGCCGGTCCACCTGCGCGAGCTCCTCCGAGGACAGCCGTCCCAGCCGCATGCACAGGCGGCGCACCTGCGGGCTCCGCAGAGCATCGGCCAGGGCCAGGTGCTCCTCAGGCCCCCAGACGGAGCCCGGGAAGAAGAAGCCGGGGGAGACCTGGAAGTGGTCGGCCAGCGCCTTCAGGACCTTCATGCTCGGGTTGACGGTCCGGCCGGTGCGCAGCCGGTAGAGGGTGTTCTCGTCGACGAGCGAAGCACCGGCCCTGGCGGCTATCGCCGTGGCGACAGCGGCATCGGACGGAAGCCGTTTTCCGGGCGGGGTCGCGGCACGCCTTAGGGCCTCGATCCTCTCCGCCAGGCTCTGTTCGGGCTTACCGTCGTTGTGAGTCACAGCAGCTTTGCCTCCAAGTCAGGTCCCGGTGGGACCGTAAGGGCAGCAGCTCCGCTGGCACCCTGTCACTTCTAGTTACGGCCGACCGGTTTTTCTATGATCGCCACTTGCGTTCTCTGAATCTGTGCAGACTCCGGCTGCTTCCGGCAGTTCTGTCGCACACCCAGCACATGTAGCGGATGGGGCCGAAGCCACGGGTTCCACTTTGGGGGGGAGGCCAGGCTTATGTCCACGCCCATTTTCGCCACCGGTGCGCCTGATGTAAGGCTACTCTCTGTAGAGGATCCGTTTCGTGGACGGCCGCCGAGTACGCCTGTTCACCGTCGGTTCCACCACGCCCGTCCCGGTCCGCGCGGTGGCGCCTGTGAATCCTTCTACCCGGACGTCAATACCCGCCATGGCATGCGTCCGGAACCTGCCGGCCGCGCGTCTGGCATTAACCGCCCCACCGGCCACTCTTCCGGGGCCGGTTCACCTGCAGCGGCGCACCCGCAACCTTGCACGGACCCACCCCTACCGCCCACCATCAGCGTCGACTGGAACACCTGACCTGCGCACGCGAACTGCGGCAGCGCGCCGCCCGGCCTGCCTGGCGGTTCCGGCTGCACCTGGAATCGGCCAAGACCGGGCGCGCGGCCTGCTGCAAAGGCGGCGCACGCCCACCTGGGGCAGGCCGGCCTGGCCTCGCAGCGGATCGAGGACTGTGCCGCCGTTGTGGAGGCCCGCCTGGCCGAATCCTGGGCCGAGGCGCCTTGGCCGCCCCGACCCACCGGGCGACTGGGACCGCCTGCTCGAGGAGATGTCGACCCTGCGCCAGGACACGGTCGCAGCGGACCTGCTGGCCGCCCCCGGCCGAGCGGCCCGCCTCGCGCAGGAGGCGAGGTGCGACAGGACCGGGCCACCTGGGCCTGATGATGGCACGCGCTGGAGGACGAACTGGCGCTGCGCCATCACATAGGCGCCGGACCCGTCGTGGCGCCGCCGCTTTCCGCCCCCCCGATCCAGGACACAGTCCTGGGCTTCTACCAGCGCATCGAGAACCGGTCCGGGGGCGGGCCCTGAGCGGCCCCGGCACTGGCCGCTCAGACCGGAGATGGCGAGATCCACGTCGCCGGCACCGGATCACGGAGGCCGCAGCACGAGCGGGGCCGTGCGGCCCCTGCGGTGTGCAGGAGCTCAGCCGGTGGGCAGGACGTCGAGGAGCGAATGCATGCGTGCCTGCTCGTCATGGCTCATCTGCAGTACCTCGGCGACCCGTGTGAGCAGCACGGGGTTGGGCCGGCGCACCCGTCCGCGCTCGAGGTCGCCGTAGTGACGGCCCGACACTCCCACCTCGATGGCCACCCGCTCCTGCGAGACCTGGATGCGGCCGCGGCAGGTCACCAGCAAGTCGCGGAGTGCGTCGGACGTCGCTGGCGTGGTGGCGACGGGCATGGCAAAGCCTCCTTCGTGGGACACTACGGAGCCGCCCCTGCGGTACCGGGGATACCGGGCGGCCACGGATTGTGCGCGCCGGTGTGCGCTGGGCGGTGCACTCTGAACGAAATCAGACTTCAGCTGCTGGCGGTATTGCACGAGAGCACCATGTGCATGATGAAAACCTCGACCGGCGCACACCGGGGCGGGCCGTGCACGCCGGCGTGCGCCCCATGGTGGCGACGTGCTTGGACAGGGCTGAGCCGTCGGCTGCCGCTGTCGGAAAGCCGCCGCCCGGGCCTCCGGCTCGGGCGGCCACCTGTGCGGGCCTCAGGTCCGTCCGCCGGTCGGGGCTTGCGACGCAGCGGGGCAGGGACGTGAACTGCCGGTCCCGCGCGCTCAGGGCATCGGGCCGGCCTGCCCCTGCTGCCCGGCTGGGGGGGAGCCCTCTCAGCGGGGTTCGAGGAGCTGCAGGAACCCCGCGACCCGGTCGGGTCCCGTGTCGGCCAGTTGCAGGACGAGATACCGGATCCCGGGCCGGTCCGTCGCGGCCGCCATGCGCCGGTACTTGCCCGGATTGTGCGTGGCGATCTCGGCGTCGGAGGGGGCGGCTCCCAGCGGGTGTCCAGGCCCGCCGCAGGCTCTGGATCCCTGGGCCAGGGTGACCTCGGTCCTGTCCTTGGTGGTTACGGCCGCGTGCCCCTCGAAGATCGCTTGAGCCTCGGTGGAAGCGGTGGCGCCTGCCGCTGTCCCGTCAGCGGGGCCGCCTATCGTGTGGTCAACGTTCAACCACTTTTCCACAGCCACGACCGCGGTTCCCTGGATATGTTCAGACGTTCCGCCCGGTTCCGGACCGGACACGCGGTACACGGCGTCCCGGGGCGGGACGCCCCATTCCTTGGGGGAGGGGGCAGGGTTGCCCACGCTTCGATTCGCGACCGGTCTGCCGCATGGACTGCGCTTTGCAGAGGAAGCCGGCAAGAGCGACGCCGATCGGCCGTTGCGCGGGGTTCACCCGCTGTCCCCGGACAACGCGGTTGACGACGGGCAGGTCCGCCACCACCTGGTCGTCGTGCGAGGATGCGACCCAAGACTGGGCGAACGCGACCGCCTGAACCGGCTCCTGGCCCGCCTCACCGCAGCGGGCGCCGCGGCACTGGCCGTCGCCCTGCCCCCGGGGACGGAGACGGAACCTTTCGTCCGCGCGGTGGCACGCCGCCACGGGATGCCGTTGCTGACCGTCGGAGACGATCCCGCCGCCTGGTTCCATCTGCACAGCGCCATTGTCGACGAATACCACGCCCGGACACTCCGCACCGCCACCCTCCACCGCCAGCTCCTGGAACAGATCCACCATCTCGGCGGGCCGGAAGGCATCCAGCGTCTGGTCACCTGGCTCGCGAGCTTCGCCGGCGCCCAGGTTGCCGTGGTACCTCCCCTGGGGTCGACCTGCACCGTCGCGCCCGCCGGCGCAGGACTCCTGCTCGACCCCGCCCGCGAGAAGGTCGCCCAACTCTCCAGCGCAGGCCAAGGATGGGCCTCTCTCGAGCTTGCCGACCTGGATCCGCCTCCCGGCGCCGCCGACCTTCAAATCCGACTGTTCAGGATCGGGGCCGACCGGCCCGCCCCAGTGCTTGCCGTCGGCGCCCCCGCCTTCAGCCCCGACACCAACACCGCCATCGCACGGACCCTGGACCTCCTGGCGGTGCAGACCGCCGCCGAGAGCGCCGCCCGAGGGCACGAACGCCTCAGACGCGCCGAGGAATCAGTGAGGCAAGCGATCCTGCAACTACTGATGACCGGCAACGTGACCGAGGCCCAACGCACCGCCCGCTGCCTCATGCCAGGGATCCTCGACGTCGACGAATGCCGGGTGTTCATCCTCAAATCCCGTCGGACCGAGCACGCCAGTGTCATCCAGGACTGTCTGGAGGCCGTAGGGAACACCACCATCGTCAGCGCGTGCCCGGCCTTCTCCGACCAGGTGGTCGTCATCGCCCCGGGCCCCGGCACCGAATGCGAGGCCATGGACGGCCTCACCGCCGTCGTACGCGCCGCACCGCATCGCTACCTCGGCGCCAGCACCACGCGTCAGCTCATCGACACCGCCCAGGCCTACGGCGACGCCGGCCGGGCCCTGGTCGTAGCCCAGCGAACACCCACCCGTATCCACCAATACACGGCCGACGTCCAGCTCGCCCACATCCTCGACGAGCGCGCCGACACTTGGGCGCGTGCCCGCCTGGCCCCGCTGCTGGGCCTGTCCGAAAGCCGCCGCGAGCACCTCCTCGCCACGTTGCGCCTGGGCCTGGACTTCACCCCGGCGGCGGCCGCCAGAATCCTGGGGACGCACCGCAACACGGTTGCCCGCCGTCTGAGCGCGGCCGCTGGCCTGCTGGAGGCCGACTTGCAGGACATCACCCAGCGCGCCGTGCTCGGCCTCGCGCTCGAACTCAGAACGCGTGCGGAGCGTGCACCCGTCCTGCATGAGCCGACCGGCATCGCACAGGTGCTGGACACGGACGAAGTCCGCTGCTGGGCCCGCGAGTTCCTCGGGCCGCTGAACAGGGGGCGACGCCATCTGATCGACACGCTCGCGGCCTGGATCGGGGCCAATACCCATGTTGAGGCCACCGCCGCGGCGCTCGACTTGAATCCGGCCACGGTCCGTTCGCACCTGCGGCACGCCGAGAACCTGATTCAGCGTCGTCTGGTCACCGGGTCATCAGCCGACGCGGACGAGGACCCGGATCTCCCCGGCGCCCACGATGTCGTCCTGGCGCTGGCGGTTCTCCCCGAGACGCCCGTCCGGCTCTGACCGGTGTCTGCTGGGCTGCATCACCACTGTCCAACGTTTGCGCACCAGACCACTGATCCTTGGCCCGGACCGCCCAGGCCCGCGGCACCACCGCGCCAGGGCCTCGGCTCATTGCCCGTCATTGCCCGCCCTCCCGGGCTGCGGCAGCCCGTGCCCGGCCAGGCGCTGGCGAACATCCGGCCGAACACCACCGCGACAAGGTCGCGTTCGCGAACTTCACCCAGGGCCGCCGCGGTGTCGAACGCAGCTGCCCTGAACGCCGCCGGCGAAGCGTTCACGACGGCACTGCGCTTCCTCGACCCAAGGCTGTCCGACGACCCAGGGCCCACGGCCGTCTACGTCGACCCGATCGGCGCGGCCGAACAGGCCTACCTCGTGCTGCACGACCAGCAGGCGGGTGCGCTCGTCGTGGAGAACCCCCGCCGACTGCCCCAGCAGCCCTACCCCCGACGAGGCAGTCCTGATGGCCACCAGCGGCACCGTCTTCGTCGCCCTCCCCGACGGCCGGGTCGACCTCCTGCCGCTGGATCCGCGTGACACCTACAGGGACGAGACGACCTGGGGCTACTCGGGCACAGGCCCGCACACGTTCGCCAAGTCGCTGGCGTACGCGCTGCTGGCGCACCCCGACCCCGACCGCCCGCTGGAGCTGGCGGAGCGGCCCCCCGGCCTCCGGCGGCGCCTCGAGGACTTCGCCACCGCTATGCCCCGGACGCCGCTGCACGTCGACCTGACGCATCGCGAGCGACTCCGAGGCCGGTGCCCCCTCAGGGCCACCGGCCTCGGAACGGTCGGCCAACGACAAGGTCCTACCAATGACGGATCGTCAACGACACTCCTCCCACACGCGCTACGCTGCTCATGGCAAAGAGTGGATTCACTCCAGTCCAATTCGGCATACCAGCTGATGGGGGGCCAGAAGATGGCACGTAACCCGAACCCGACGGCCGCGATCGAGGCGGCCCGGCTGATCGCACTGGCCCGTCAGGGCAGCGACAACCTGAGCCAGAGCGCCCTGGCCGAGGAACTGGGCATCACGCAGGCCGCCCTCAGCAAGTACGAGACCGGGCAACGCGAGCCGTCCGCCGCCGACCTGCAGCGCATCATCGCCCACACCGACTACCGCCTGGAACTCTTCCTGCGCCACGAACCGCGCACCCCGGGCATCGCGGAACGCCTCACCCTCCCCGACCCCACCCCGTTCGCCGTCTCCAGCCTCCACCTGGCCCGGCGCCTGCCCGCGCAACTGGCCCCCCGCACCGGCCTGCTGCCCGCCTCACCCGGCGACGGCCCGCGCCTGGACGAGGCACTCCTACACCTGTACGAGCTCCGCCACCTCCTGCAGGACGCGCTGCGCCCGGAGGCACGGCTGCAACGGACCTATGAGCAGTTCCACCACGAACGCGACCGCGACCTCATCCATCTGACGCTCCCGATCGGTGCCGGGGCCTCCCAGGCACTGGCGGTGCTGGCCCGTGCGATCGACCACGGCGCCGCGC
>NZ_JBHVFE010000043.1:0-32744 GCF_042801945.1 Kitasatospora sp. NPDC057542 | reverse complement strand
ACAGCGAACAGCTGACAGATTTCGAAATCTGTCAGCTGTTAGCTGTTCGCCGTCGTCTGTTGCTCGTCGCCCGGCCGCTGCCGCCGCCCGTTCGACGACGGTGAGGACCTTTGCCGCGCCGTCCTCGGCGGCCGGTTTGCCAGGTGGCGGAACCGGGTGGACCGGGTAATCCCGGTGCGGAACCGGGGGGCGGGGCGGTGGCGTCTTCGAGGGCAGAGCGGACGGGGCGGGGCCCGTCGCGCCTCGGACGGGAGGGGCTGACCGATGAGCATCGTCGCGTGGATCGTGCTGGGCCTGCTGGCGGGTGGGCTGGCCAAGCTGCTGCTGCCGGGGAAGGACCCGGGCGGCCTGATCGTGACCACCCTGATCGGCATCGCCGGGTCCTTCGTCGGCGGCTGGATCGCGTCGCACTTCCTGCACCGCTCGGTCACCGCGCACTTCTTCGACGCGGCGACCTGGGTGTCGGCGATCGGCGGCGCCCTGGTGCTGCTGATCGTCTACCGTCTGCTGTTCGGCAACTCGCGCCGCTGACAGGCGAGTTCACCGCGGTCCCGGAGCCCCGGGCGGGTGACGGGGCCGCGTCGCAGGCGGGTCCGCCACCCGGAGCGGCAGCGCCCGGGTGGCCGGTTCGACGCGGTCCTGCCGGGTGCTGGAACGGTGCGGGGTCCTCGTACGTCCTTCCGGTCGGACCCGGGGGGGCTCGGCGGGGTCGTCACACCGATGACGCAAGGGGCGGCGGATGAGCTGGATGGCGTGGATCGTGCTGGGCCTGGTGTCGGGGACCCTGGCCAGGATGGCGATGTCGAGGGGTGAACGCGGTCTGATCAGCAGCACCCTGATCGGCATCACCGGCTCCTACATCGGCACCTGGATCGTTCTGCACTGGATGCACGGGACGGTGAAGGTGGGCTTGCTCGACGTCACGACCTGGGTGTCGGCGATCGGCGGCGCGATGGTCCTGCTCCTCGCCTACCGGGTGCTCCGCTTCGTCGCGCGGCGCTGACCGCCGGGCGCCGATCCGCCCGGAGTTCCCGGTTGCCGGTCGGCGGTCCGGGGTGCTCCGGCGGCCCGGAGCGGGAGTTGCTCGCGCGCGTCGATCCAGCCGGGCGGCACGTCCGCGAGCCCGGTCCTGGCGGCGACCACGCCGGCGGCGATGGCGCAGGTGGTGTCCATGTCGCCCCAGCCCCCCAGAGTCTGCCAGATGGTCTCGGGCAGCGAGTCCAGGTGCCCGGCCGCGGACCAGAGGGCGAACGGCACGGTGTCCGGGGCGGAGATCAGCGCTCCCGAGCCGAGCACGTTGGCGGCGTGTCGGACACTGGTGTGCTCGGGCAGCCGGGCGGCGATCCGCAGCCCGGAGCGGACCTCGCTGTCCGGCAGGCGTCCGGCGATCTCGGTCAGCAACTCGGCCCGGCCGGGCGGGTTTCCGCCTCGGCTCCGGACCGCCAGCGCCGCCGCGAGCGCGACCGCCACCGCCCCGGCGATCGCCTCCGGGTGGAAGTGGGTGGTGAGCGCCTGCAGTTCGGCCTGTCGGACCACCGTGTCGAGGTCCTCGGCGAACCAGGCACCCAGCGGGGCGACCCGCATCGCGGCGCCGTTCCCGTACGATCCCTGGCCCTCGAACTGGCCGGCGGTGATGGCGCGCCAGTCCCCACCCGCGCCGATCCCGCGCAGCACCCGGTGCATCGACGGGCCGTACTTGCGCCCGTACTCGCGGGCGTACTCGGCGGCGAACTCCCGGGCGAGCGAGTCCGGTCGGACCTCTCCCGCGTCGTGCAGGTGGCGGACCAGTACGAGTGCCATGGCGGTGTCATCGGTCCAGTGCCAGGGCGCGGGCCGGACCAGCCGGGCGGCCAGTGCGGCGGGTGCCTCGTCCGGCGGGACCGAGAACCACCGGTCGCCGAAGGCGTCGCCGAGAGCAAGTCCCTCCAGGCTCTCCAGGACCGGGCCCGCCGCACGCATGTCATCCTCCAGGTGAGATCAACTGTGCGCGGCAGTCTGCCGGGCGGACGAGGCGCCGGCGAGTGGATTTCCTCCCGCCCGTCGGCCCGTCCGGAACTGGCAGGTCGTCACTTCACCTTCAGGCCGCCGAGGACGAGCTTCCAGACGGCCTCGAACCGGTCGTCGACCCCGGGGGCGGACCAGGTGGACGCGTAGGCCGGATCGTGGAAGGGGCCGGTGGCGTCGAAGACGGCGCGGGCGATGTTGCGGATGTGGGCGAGCTTGAACTCCTTGCCCTCCATGCCTTCCTCGACGATCTGCGCGATCTGGTCGACCAGGGTGTCGACGTGGGTGTCCACCAGGCCACTGTTCTCCTCGACCAGCACCATGTAGGTGGCGAACAGCTCCGGGTCGTCCAGCGCCTTCTTCCGCTTGGCCGTGAACAGCGTCGTCAGCCAGCGGTGCAGCCGCTCGGAGGCGGGGCCGCCCTCGTTGGAGATGGTCGCCAGCTCGTGATGGGCCTGGTCGAGCCAGCGCTGGGTGACCGCCTCGCGCAGCGCGGCCTTGCTGGGGAAGTGGCGGTAGACGCTGCTGTGGCTGACGCCGAGGATACGGGCGACGTCCACGACGGTGGCCTTGGCCGGGCCGAACCGCCGGAGGACGTCCTCCGCCGCGATCAGGATCTGCTCGGCGGTGAGTGTGCTGTCCGTGGTCACGGGGAGGTCCGTCCTTAGGGTCGTGCGGTCGGGTCGTGCGGCGATGGTGCCGGAGCGGTCAGCGCTCGCTGTCCAGGTGGGCCATCTGTGCGGCAGCGTACCGGTCACCGGCGGCCGAGCCGGCGGGTACGGCGGCCTCGATGGCGGCGAGGTC
Organism: Kitasatospora sp. NPDC057542; assembly: GCF_042801945.1. NCBI lineage: Bacteria > Bacillati > Actinomycetota > Actinomycetes > Kitasatosporales > Streptomycetaceae > Kitasatospora > Kitasatospora sp. NPDC057542. The sequence goes on along the minus strand of NZ_JBHVFE010000043.1, from coordinate 29,936 downwards.
GGCCTCGGTGAGAGTGACGTCGAGTGCGCCGAGGGCCTCGGCCAGGCGGTCCCGGCGGCGGGCGCCGACCAGCGGGACGACGTCCTGCCCGCGCGAGGCCACCCAGGCGATGGCGACCTGGGCGACAGTCGCACCCCTTGCCGCGGCGATCTCGCGCAGGGCCTCGACCAGTGCCAGGTTGTGGGCCAGGTTCTCGCCCTGGAAGCGCGGGCTGTGGCTGCGGAAGTCGGTGCCGCCGAGGGTACGGTCCCGGCCCCAGTGGCCGCTGAGCAGGCCGCGGGAGAGCACCCCGTACGCGGTGATGCCGATGCCGAGCTCGCGGGCGGCGGGCAGGACGGCGGCCTCGATCGAGCGGGAGAGCAGCGAGTACTCGATCTGGAGGTCGCTGATCGGGTGGACGGCGGCGGCCCGGCGCAGGGTGTCGGCGCCGACCTCGGAGAGTCCGATGTGGCGGACGTAGCCGGCCTGCACCAGGTCGGCGATGGCGCCGACGGTCTCCTCGACCGGGACGTTCGGGTCCAGGCGGGCCGGGCGGTAGACGTCGATGTGGTCGGTGCGCAGGCGGCGCAGGGTGTAGGAGAGCGCGGTCTTGGTGGCGGCGGGGCTCGCGTCGTAGCCGAGCCACTGGCCGTCGGGGGTGCGCTGGGCGCCGAACTTCACGCTGATCTGCACGTGGTCGCGATCGCGACCACGCAGTGCCTCGTGGATCAGCAGCTCGTTGTGGCCCATGCCGTAGAAGTCGGCGGTGTCGAGCAGGGTGATCCCGGCGTCGAGCGCGGCGTGGATGGTGGCGATGCTCTCGGCTTCGTCGGCCGGGCCGTACAGGTCGGACATGCCCATGCAGCCGAGGCCGAGGGTCGAGGTGACCGGCCCGGTGGTGCCGAGGGGGCGCTGGGCGGGGCGGGTGTTCGTGGACACGGGTGCTCCAGGGGGCGGGTGCGGTGCCAGGAGTCGGGGCAGGGGGACCCGGGTGCCACTATGGCACGACATCGAACAGATTTCAAAATCTGTCCGCTGTCGTCTGTTATCTGAAAGTTGAAATCTGTCGATTGTCATTTGTTTGGATTGGCGGCTCGGGGTCAGCCGACCCCGAAGGCGCCCGACCGGTCGCAGTGCGGCTGTCCGGCTGCGCTCGCACGCACTCGACGGTGTGGCGGCAGACGCCCGCGTCGAAGGTGACCGCGATGCCCGCGCCCTGGTGCGTCCGCCCGCCGCCGTCCTTGCCCTCGCTCCGGTCCTTCTCGTTGTCCGGGCCCGGCCCCGGTCCGTCATCGAGCGACCGGGGCCGCCCCGCCCGTCGATTCGGCCGAGGTGGTCTTCGTACCCCTCGTGCTCGTGGCCCCGGTCGTGTCCCGGTCCCTCGCCTTCGCCGCCGTTGCCGCGTCGGCCGCCTTCGCCGCGTCCGCCGGCTCGACGACCGGGCTCCCGGCCGACCCCCAGACCTCACGTCCGCCCGGCGACCGCAGCAGGTAGGCGCGGGCGGGCGGCACATTGCGCCACGCCGTGCGCTCGCCGAGGCCGTACGCCGCCTCGAACCGTCGCAGCAGCCGCACCACCGCCCGGTGGCGGGCGCCCCGGCGGGGGCCCGAGGTGAGGGTGCGCGCCGTCGTCGTGCCGAGGTACCCGAAGTACGTCAGCTCCCCGCCGGGCGTCAGCAGTCGCAGGTAGAGGTCGAGGATGTCGCGCACCTGCGCGGGCTCGAAGTTGGTGAACGGCAGCCCGGACACGATCACGTCGTACCGCTCCGGGAACTCGTCCGTCCGGGCTCCTGCCGGCGTCGGCGGGTGGCATTCCGGAAGCTCCTCGACCCGGCAGGCCGACAGGCGCAGCCCGACACCGGGGCGGCGTGCGGCCAGTACCGGGTCCTCCCGCAGTCGGTCGGCGAACCGCGGGTTGGCCTCGACGACGTGCAACCGGTCGCCCGGGCGCAGCACTTGGGCCAGTCGACGCGTCACCACGCCGGTGCCGGCGCCGACCTCCAGCACCGAGATCGGACGGTTCGGGCGGCTGGTGACCGGCACCACTAGCGCGTTCACCAGCTCCGGGCCGCTCGGGGCCAGCGCGCCGGTGTCGTGGAAGGTGCGTAGCGCCTCGGCGAGGAACAGCAGGTGGTCCCCGCCGGTGGGCGAACTGTACCGGGGGGAAAGGGATTCGGGACGGTGGTGGAGCCGCTCGTTGGTCATGCCGTCGACGCTAGGCAGGGCGGAGGAGTCGCGAATCGGCCGGTCAGCGGCGCCGACCCCCGACGAAAGTCGAGGGCGCGGTTACCCGGAAGACAGAGGCGTTGCGCGGCCGAGCGCCCCTAGCATCGAGCCCGACATGCCGAACACCAGGCGTGCCGAACACCGGACGTACGGAAGGCCCTCGGAACGGGGGAAGAGGAACGGGAAAGGAGGAGGGGCGTCATGCGTAGAAGTGTGCTCGGCTGGTACGGGCCGGACCACCGGGCCGGGACCGACACGTTGCTGCTGCTCGGTCTGCTCGGTCTCACCACCGAGGAGGCCCTGGTCCAGTGGGCGCACTCCGACGGCCCGTTGCGCCTGCCCCGTACGGTCGTGGCCGCGCTCGCCTCGCTGTCGCTCGTCTTCGCCCGTCGCTACCCGGTGGCCTCGGCCGTGCTGCCGGTGCTCACCGGCGGGCTGTTCAACCGGGCCTTTCCCGGCCTGTTCAGCGTCTTCCACCTCGCCTACCTCGACCGGAGCGGCCCGGCGATGGCGGGTGGCGCGGTCATCGCGGTGGTCAGCGCGACGGGTGCGGATTCGCTGGTCGGCTGGGCCGGCACCACCGGGTCCCAACTCCTGGTCCAGGCCGCCACGCTGGCGGTCGGCCTGTGGCTGCACGGCAGACGGGTGCTGATCCGCACCCTGCACGAGCAGGTCGACGTGCTGCGCCGCGAGCGGGAGCTGCGCGCCGAACAGGCCCGGGCCGCCGAACGTGCCCGGATCGCCCGGGAGATGCACGACGTGCTGGCCCATCGGCTCAGCCTCCTGGTGCTGCACGCCGGCGTGCTGCGCGACCAGGCCAGGCCGGAACCGTCGCTGCCGACCCCGACCGGCTCACCCACCGTCTCGAACTGCTGCGAACCACCGCCGCCCGCTCGCTCGACGACCTGCGCGACGTCCTGGGCGCACTGCGGGCGGACCCACCGGCTCCGCCCGCCACGGGAGGCGAGCCGTCCGTTCCGGCCGAGGCCGGGCGCGTCCCGGCGCCCGCCCTGCGCGACCTGACCGAACTCGTCGGCGAGGCGAACCAGGCCGGTCAGCGGGTCGAACTCGCCCTCTCCGGAGACCCGGAGACCGTCCCGACCACCCACCGGCTGGCCGTGCACCGGCTGGTCCAGGAGGCACTGACCAACGCCCGCAAGTACGCGCACGCCGCGCCCGTCACCGTCCGGGTCGGCTACGGGGCGCCGGCGACGACGGTCGACGTCCGCAACGGCCCGGGCGAGGCGCCGCCGGACGGGCCGGGTACTGGCGGCGGGTACGGGCTGGTGGGGCTGGCCGAACGGGTCGGAGCCCTCGGCGGCCACCTCGACGCCGGACCGGACGGCAGCGGCGGCTTCCGGCTCGCCGCCCGGTTACCCGCGCCGGACCGCCGGCCGCAGGCGGTGCCCGACCCGGCTCCCGCCCGTGGCGACGGTCCGGCTGTGCATCCGGGGCGGGCGCTGCCGTGGCCGGATCAGGGGAAACGAGGGGCACGGCAGTCGCAGGAAGGGGGGCAAGAGGCGCAAGGGGTGCAACAGCCGGCGCCACCGAAGCAACCGAAGCAGGAGACGGAGCAGGAACCGAAGCAGGAACCGACGCAGCCGAAGGACGCCGCATGATCCGAACAATGGTGGTCGACGACGATGCGCTGGTGCGCCTCGGCCTGGTCGATCTCCTGACCCAGGACCCGGCACTCACCGTGGTCGCCGAGGCCGCCGACGGGCTGCAGGCCGTCGAACTCGCGGGCAGCCGGCGGATCGACGTCGTGCTGATGGACATCCGGATGCCCCGGCTCGACGGGATCGCCGCCACCCGGCGGCTGCGTGAACTCCCCGACGGCCCGCGGGTCATCGCCCTCACGACCTTCGACCTGGACGAGTACGTGTACCAAGCGCTCGCGGCCGGGGCGGACGGCTTTCTGCTGAAAGACACCCCGCCCGCGGAGATCGCACGGGCCGTCCACGTCGTCGCGGGCGGTCAGGGGATGCTGCACCCGGCGGCCGCGCGGCGGCTGATCGACCGCTACCACCGGGTCGGGGCGCCCCGGTCGGTGGCCGCCCGCAACCGGGTCGCCGGGCTCACCCCGCGGGAGACCGACGTGCTGCGCGAACTCGCCGACGGGCTCTCCAATGCCGAGATCGCGGGCGTGCTCGGGATGCGCGAGAGCACCGTCAAGGCGCACGTCAGCCGGATCCTGACCGGGCTCGCGGTCGGCAACCGGGTCCAGGCGGCGCTGCTCGCACGGGATGCCGGGCTGGTGGGCGACGGTGCCTGAGGACGGACGGCTGAGGCCGGCTGTGCCCGGACCGGGCACGGGGGTTCCGACCGTCCGTGCCCGTCCGTGCCCGTCCGTGTCTGAGCGCCCTCCCGCTGTTCCCGGGTACCGCCCGGTCGTGCCCCGGGGGTCGCGGGCGAGGCACGTCGGGGCTCGGCGGGGCACATCGGGGCACGGCATCGGCCGGTGTTCATACGGGTGTTCCCCGGACGTTCCCCCGGAGTCGGAGCGGGCGTCGGAGCGGGCTTCCCTGAGCCGCCGCGTGCCCCCGGTTCGTACCGCATGCTGAGCCGCTGTCACCCATCCGGCGTGGAAATGCCGTGCCTTGGCCGTTTGCGCTGCCGAACTCGGGCGGCGGGTCCATGGTGGAGATGGGCGCGATCCGGCGACCGCGCCCGCGCGCCGATCCAGGCCCGCGCGCCGAGCGCCCGCGCCGATCGTGGACGGGCGGCCTCCGAAGCGGGGCCCGGTACCGGCACGCTGGGAGCAGGGCCACCTCGCAGGAAACCGAACGGTTCTTCTAGGCTCACATCTCGGCTTCCCTGCGGCGGTCCGGCCACTGCGCCCGCCACCAGGAGGCCGCCGTCCACGGGGCTCCGGGCGGACCGGGGCCACCGGATCGAGCGAGGAGGACGCACATGCCAAGCACGCCGCCCAACCGTTCCACCGTACTTGGGCCAGACGGGCCGATTCGGTGGGCCGCTCATCATCCCGGCCGACCGGCGCGGTCCGGCCGGGCCTGGTACCCGGGCGGGAGTGGTCGGCCGGTACGGCCGCTGAATACCGGCGGCGGCCGCGGAGGCGAGCGTTGAGTCCCCAGATCGTCGGGTCGCCGGGCGTGCCGGGCGCCGCAGCGGACTCCGACGGGACCCCGGTCACCGTCCCGGCCGCCACCGGCAACGAGGTCCTCGCCGCAGCCGCCACGACCACCGCAGCCGCCGCTGCCGGCACGGCAACTACCGCTGCGGCTCCGGCAACTATGGTTCCGTCTGCCTCCGTTCAGGCCGCTGCAGCTGCGTCAGGTGCCGCGAAGACCGCGGTGTCCAGGACGGCCGTCGCGAAGACCGCAGCCGCCAAGTCCGCTCTCACGAAGTCCGTCCTCACCAAAACCGTCGTCGCGAAGACGGCGGTGGCGAAGCCCGCTTCCGCGAAGCCCGCGGCAGGATCGGCCGCCACCGCCATCCCTGGGACCGCCACCATCCCTGGGAGCGCCGCCGTCACCACGGCGCTGCCGGGTGTGCCGCAGGCGCTCAGCACCCGTGCCCGGACCCTTGCCGGCGCCGTCCGGCGCCGCTGCGCCGACCTGGCACGGATCGAGTCACCCAGCGGAGATGCCCCCCGGCTCGACGCCCTCGCCGAGGAGTTGGCCGCCGGTTTCCGGGCCACCGGTGCCACAGCGCGGCGCGAACCCGCACCGGCCGGTGACCACCTCGTGCTGGAGTGGGAGGGCCGGGACGAGTCCCTGCCGCACCTGCTGATCGTCGGGCACCACGACACCGTCTGGCCGGTCGGTACCCTCGCAGACTGGCCGGTGACCGAGGAGGACGGCCGGCTCACCGGTCCCGGCGTGGTCGACATGAAGGGCGGACTCGCCATCCTGGAGGGCGCGTTGGCGCTGCTTGCGGACCTGGGCGAGCGCCCGCACCGGACCGTCCGCGTGGTCGTGGTCTCCGATGAGGAAGTGGGCAGCCCGGACGGGCGGCGCCTGGTCGAGCGCCAGCTACGTGGGGCCGCAGCGGTACTGGGGCTCGAACCGCCACACCCTGACGGTCGGTTGAAGACCGCGCGGCGCGGCAGCACCCGGGTGCGGCTCACCGTGACCGGCCGCGAGGCGCACGCGGGCAACGACGCCCACGACGGGGTGTCCGCGGTCGACGAGCTGGTGGACCAGCTCGTGCTGGTGCGCGACCTCGCCGGCCAGCCCGGTACCGAGCTCAACGCCGGTCGGATCAGTGGTGGTTCGCGTGCCAACGTGATCGCCGGCCGGGCCGAGGCCGAGCTGGGGCTGCGCTTCTCCACCGCCGAGGCGCAGCGCCGTACGCTTGACAACCTCGCCCGGCTCACCGCGCTGCGTCCGGGGGCCCGCGTCCGTACGGAGGTGCTCTCCAGCCGTCCTGCCTGGCCGGAGCGGACCGGCAACCCGCTGCTGCGGCACGTGCGTTCGCTGGCCGCGGCGCTCGGGCAACAGCTGGACGGGGCCCCGGCGGGCGGGGCGGGGGACACCAACCTGCCGGGCTCGCGCGGGCTGCCGACCCTGGACGGTTTCGGTGCGGTGGGTGCCGGGGCCCATGCGCGGCACGAGTACATCCGGCTCGACCAGATCGCCCCCCGGATCGCCCTGCTGGCGGCGCTGCTCGCCGTGCCGCTGCCGCGACTGCGCGACCGCGCGGAGGGCTGATCCCGCGGTGGGTCGCTGACGGCCGACAGCCGACAGCCGACAGCCGGCAGCAAGTGGCAGCAGCAGTCGGCGGGAGGCGACAGCGAACAGAGAGCAGCCGACAGATAACAGCTGACAGATTCTGAAATCTGTCAGCTGTTATCTGTTCCGCACCTTGCCATCCCTCCGTCCCGCTGCGCAGAATGGTACCGACCGAACGGTCAGTCGGTTGGTTGGCGTCGAGGCGACCGACCGGGCAGGAGACGAGAGGGGACCGTGGTGACAGCAGAGGTGGCCGAGGCGGTCCCCGCGCAGACGCCGGAGGAGCGGTTCGAGGCGGTCGTCGCCGCCGAGCAGCGGATCGAGCCCAGGGACTGGATGCCCGACGCCTACCGGGCCACCCTGATCCGCCAGATCGCCCAGCACGCCCACTCCGAGATCATCGGCATGCAGCCCGAGGGCAACTGGCTGACCCGGGCCCCGTCCCTGCGCCGCAAGGCCATCCTGCTCGCCAAGGCCCAGGACGAGGCCGGCCACGGCCTCTACCTCTACGCCGCCGCCGAGACCCTCGGCGTCGACCGTGCCGAGCTCACCGAGAAGCTGATCTCCGGCCGGCAGAAGTACTCCTCGATCTTCAACTACCCGACCCTCACCTTCGCCGACGTCGGCGTGATCGGCTGGCTGGTCGACGGCGCCGCGATCTGCAACCAGGTCCCGCTCTGCCGGTGCAGCTACGGCCCGTACGCCCGCGCGATGGTGCGGATCTGCAAGGAGGAGTCCTTCCACCAGCGCCAGGGCTACGAGCTCCTGATGACGCTGATGCGCGGCACCGAGGCGCAGCGCCGGATGGTCCAGGACGCGGTGGACCGCTGGTGGTGGCCGTCGTTGATGATGTTCGGCCCCTCGGACGCAGACTCGCCGAACACCGCCCGCTCGATGGCCTGGCGGATCAAGCGGCACAGCAACGACGAGCTGCGCCGGCGCTTCGTCGACATGACCGTCCCGCAGGCCGAGCACCTGGGCGTCACCCTCCCGGACCCCGAGCTGCGCTGGAACGAGGAGCGCGGCGGCTGGGACTTCGGCGAGCCGGACTGGTCCGAGCTGACCAGGGTCATCCACGGCCAGGGCCCCTGCAACGCCCAGCGGATCGAACGCCGCCGCGCCGCCCACGAGGACGGTGCCTGGGTGCGCGAGGCGGCCGTCGCCTACGCGGCCAAGCGCGCCGCCGAGGCCGCCACAGCCACCGAAGCGACCGAAGGCATCGAAGCCACCGAAGGCATCGAAGCCGTCGAAGCCACCGAACAGGAGAACGGAAAGTGACCGACCCCCAGGTTGGCTCCCCGGCCGGGTCCAAGGCCGGCTGGCCGCTGTACGAGGTGTTCGTGCGCCCCCGGCGCGGGCTGAACCACGTCCACGTCGGCTCGTTGCACGCCGCCGACGACCGGATGGCCCTGCTCGCCGCCCGCGACCTGTACACCCGCCGCAACGAGGGCGTGAGCCTCTGGGTGGTCCGCTCCGACGCGATCACCGCCTCCACCCCGGACGAGCGCGACCCGTTCTTCGAGCCCAGCGGCGACAAGGTCTACCGCCACCCGACCTTCTACGACATCCCCGAGGATGTCCCGCACATCTGACGGGGGAGCCATCGTGCACGACCACACCACCTCCACCACCGGCGCCGGTGAGGACGACCACGTCTACCTCAGCCTCGTCGACTCCGCCCCCGGCCCCGAGGGCGAGGGCCGCTGGGCGTACGGGACGGGCTTCGCCGACCCGCTGCTCGGCGTGGACACCGCGCTGCCCGCCGGTCTGGACGGCGCCGACCTCGCCGCCTACTGCCAGATGCTGGGCGACGACGCCCTGGTCCTCGCGCAGCGGCTGATCGAGTGGTGCACCCGGGCACCCGAACTCGAGGAGGAGGTCGCGCTGGCCAACCTGGGCCTCGATCTGCTCGGCCAGGCCCGGCTGCTGCTCACCCGGGCCGGCCAGGCGGACGGCACCGGCCGGACCGAGGACGACCTGGCGTACTGGCGTGAGGAGCACGAGTTCCGCAACGTCCGCCTGGTGGAGACGCCGAACGGCGACTTCGCGTACTCGATCGCCCGGCTGCTGCTGTTCGCCACCGCTCGCGGCGCCCTGTACGAGGCGCTGAGCGCGCACCCCGACCCGGTGCTGGCCGCGGTCGCCACCCGGGGCGTCAAGGAGCTGGCGTACCACCGGGAGTACGCCACCGCCTGGACGCTGCGCCTTGGCGACGGCACGCCGTACTCCGCCGAGCGGATGCAGGCCGGGCTGGATGCCGTCTGGCCGCTGCTGGAGGAACTGTTCACGGCGCACCCGGTGGAGCTGCGGGCGGGCGTCGACCCCGCGACCCTGCGCGACCCGGTGCTGCACTCGCTCGCCGCCGTCCTCACCGAGGCCGGACTGACCGTGCCGGACGTGCCGCCGCTGGCCACCGTCCTCGGCCGGGCCGGCCGGGACGGCGTGCACACCGAGGCGCTCGGCCCGCTGCTCGCGGAGCTCCAGGTGGTGGCCCGAGCCCACCCGGGGGCGACATGGTGACGGGCGACGTCGCAACGGGTGACATCGTGACGGGCACGGCGGACCCGACGACCCGCGACTTGGCCTGGGCGGTCGCCGCGGCCGTCCCGGACCCGGAGCTGCCCATGCTCACCCTGGCCGACCTGGGCGTCCTGGCCGAGGTCGAGGTGGAAGGTGGCAGCGGCGCCGTGACCGCCTGGCTGACCCCGACCTACTCGGGTTGCCCCGCGGTCGCCGAGATGGCCGCCGACGTGGACCGCCGGCTGCGCGCGGCCGGGTACCCGGACGTCCGGGTGCGACTGCGGCTGGACCCGCCGTGGTCCACCGATCTGATCACCGCCGAGGGCCGCCGCAAGCTCGCCGAGGCGGGCATCGCCCCACCGCGCCCGACCGTCGTCGCCGCCGCGGCCGGACCGGTGGCGCTCACCCTCGGCCCGACCCGCACCGGAACCGCGACCGCGACCGCGCCCCCCGTGCCCTGCCCGCACTGCGGTGACGCCGACACGGAGGAGCTGTCCCGCTTCGGTTCCACCGCCTGCAAGGCGCTCTGGCGCTGCCGGGCCTGCCGCGAGCCGTTCGAACGCGTCAAGGAGATCTGAATGCCCGCCGCTTCCCCCGCTGCCGCCTCCGCCACTCCCGCTTCCGCCGCCGGGGCCACCACCGGGTCCGCCCCCGACACCGAGGCGCCCGGCGTCCGCCCCGCCCGCCGTCCGACCTTCCACCGGCTGAGGATCGACCGGGTCGAGCGGCTCTGCGAGGACGCCGTCGCGGTGACCTTCGCGGTGCCGGACGGCCTGGCGGAGGAGTACGCCTTCCGCCCGGGGCAGACCCTGACCCTGCGCAAGCTGGTGGACGGTTCCGACGAGCGCCGCTCGTACTCGATCTGCGCTCCGGTCGGCGGGCCGCTGCGGATCGCCGTGCGGGAGGTGCCCGGTGGGCTGTTCTCGCGCTGGCTGGTGCGCGAGGCGGAGCCGGGCGAGGAGGTGGAAGTCCTGACGCCCTCCGGCCTGTTCACTCCCGAGCTCGGCGTCCCGGCCGACCACGTGCTGCTCGCGGCCGGCTCCGGCATCACCCCGATGCTGTCGATCGCGGCCTCCGTGCTGGCTGCCGACCGCAGCTCCACCGTCACCCTGCTCTACGGCAACCGGCGCAGCGACACCGTGATGTTCGCGGACGAGCTGGCCGACCTGAAGGACCGCTACCTCGGCCGCTTCCAGCTGGTCCACGTGCTCTCCCGGGAGACCAGGGACGCCGAGCTGCTCAGCGGCCGGCTGGACCCGGAGCGGGTGCGCGCGCTGCTGGCGGCGCTGGTGGACATCGGGAGCGTCGGGCACTGGTGGCTGTGCGGCCCGTTCGGCATGGTCGCCGGGGCGAAGGACCTGCTGGCCGAACTGGACGTGCCGGGCGGGCGGGTGCACCAGGAGCTGTTCCACGCCGAGGACGAGCCGCTCCCGGAGCGCGACGAGGACTGGGACCGGACCGACGGCGCGTCCGGCGGCGTGTCGGGCGCGCAGAGCGAGGTCACCGTCGTCCTCGACGGCCGCGGCAGCACGCTCTGCCTCCCGCGCGACCGCTCGATCCTGGACGGCGCCCAGCGCTCCCGCCCCGACCTGCCGTTCGCCTGCAAGGGCGGGGTGTGCGGCACCTGCCGCGCCCTGGTCACCGAGGGCGAGGTGGAGATGCGCCGCAACTTCGCGCTGGAGGAGAAGGAGCTGGCCGCCGGCTACGTCCTCACCTGCCAGGCCCGCCCGCTCACCGACCGGGTGACGGTCGACTACGACCGCTGAGCCTCAGACACCGGCGGGCTCCATCGCCGGGTCCCCGGGCGTCGGTTGTTCGGGCGTGAGTTCACCGAGCGCCGGGTCCCCGGGCATCGGTCCTCCGGGCGTCGGCCTCCCGAGTGCCGGGTCGCCGAGCAGCTTGACCAGGTCGTTGACGGCCGCGCGTCCGGCCCGGTTGGCGCCGACGGTGCTGGCGGACGGGCCGTAGCCGACCAGGTGGACCCGGGGGTCGGCGGTGGCGCGGGTGCCGGTGAGCGCGATGCCGCCGCCGGGGGAACGCAGCCCGAGCGGGGCGAGGTGCCCGACCTCGGGCCGGAAGCCGGTCGCCCAGACGATCGCGTCCACCGCCAGCTCCTCGTCGCCCCACGCGACCCCGTGCTCGGTCAGGCGGTCGAACATCGGCCGGCGGTGCAGCGCGCCCAGCTCCTCGGCGCGCCGGTAGGCGACGGACGGGCCGAGCCCGGTCACGCTCACCACGCTGCGCACGGGAAGGCCCTGCCGGACCCGCTCCTCGACCTTCGCCACCACCGCGCGCCCGTACTCGGGCGTGAACGGTCCGTCGTGGTAGACGGGTTCGGAGCGGGTGACCCACACCGTCTCGCCGACCGCCGCCACCTCCGACAGCACCTGGATCGCCGAGGCACCGCCGCCCACCACCAGCACGCGCTTGCCCGCGAACTCCTCGGGACCGCGGTACTCGGCATAGTGCAGCCGGCGGCCCGCGAAGTGGCCCGGGTAGTGCGGGAGGAAGGGACGCGTCCAGGTGCCGGTGGCGTTGATCAGCGCGCGGGTGGACCAGGTGCCGCGGTCGGTCTCGACCAGCAGCCGGGAGTCGGGGCTCCCGGACTCGGCGCGGACGGTGCGCACCGTGACCGGGCGTACGACCGGGAGCGCGTGCCGGGCCTCGTACGCCGCGAAGTACTCCGGCACCACCTCGCGCGCGGGGGCCTCGGGGGCCGGCGGCGGGAGTTCGGCGTCGGGGAGGTCGTGGACGCCGTGCACGGTGGCCATCCGCAGGGACGGCGAGCGGTGCGTCCAGGCGCCGCCGGGTACGGCGTTGGCGTCGAGGACGACGAAGCCGCCGACGACGCCCACCCGGTAGGGGGCGAAGCCGCGGCGGCGCAGGTGGTAGGCGGCGGACAGGCCCGCCTGCCCGGCGCCCACCACCAGGACGTCCACGCGTTGCGGAACGCTGTTCGTTGCCCCGTAAACAGTCACGCCCGTGAAACATCGGAACCCCGGCGGCTGTTCCCGCAGGGGTTCGTCGGCGGAACGTGACCGGGGGCGCGTGACCGCAGGGGCGTCAGGCGGCCGGGGAGATCACCGCGGCGGTGCCGTAGGCGCAGACCTCGGTGCCGACGTCAGCCGCCTCCGTGACGTCGAAGCGCATCATCAGGACGGCGTTGCCGCCGCGCGCCTTGGTCTGCTCGATCAGGCGCTGCATCGCCTCGTTGCGGCTCTCGACCAGGGTCTTCGTCAGACCGCGCAGCTCGCCACCGATCAGCGACTTCAGACCGGCGCCGATCTGGCTGCCTAGGTGGCGGCTGCGGACGGTCAGCCCGAAGACCTCGCCGATCACGTGGTCGACGCGGAAGCCGGGGATGTCGTTGGTGGTCACGACCAGGACGTCGGCGTTCGGGCCCTGCCCGCCGCCGTACTCGTTGATGTCTGCCATGGGACGCATCCTGCCAAAGTTCCTGCGTCCGAGTGAGCCAGGCGGGGCCGGGTGGTGGCCGAGAAGGCATCCGGAAGCTGGTCCGGACCGGTGATCGGGGGACCGAAAGGCCGTACCGTTAGCCCCATGGGCGAGCGAAGCGATCATCCACAGGGGCCGGGCGCGGCGGAGGACTCCGGTGCGCAGGAGATCGAGGCGACGGTGGTGCTGGGCCTGCGGATCACCGACTGGCCGGCCCTGCGCGCGGCCGCGATCAGGGCCGTCGAGGAACTGGACTTCGAGGGCATCGACCCGGCCGGCCAGCGCCGCGAACTGCTGCGCGAGGTCGCCGAGGACGCCAACGCGGCGCTCGGCGCGCTGCTGCATCCGGACCGGCTGGTGGCCGCCATCCCCGGGGTCGAGGCGATCGGCGGCACGCTGGAGATCAGCGTCACCGAGGACTTCACACCCGACTTCGCCGACCTGTTCCCGCTGGAGGGCGACGAGGAGGAGGGCGGCGCGGGCGCGGACTGGACGCTCACCCCACGCACCGCCTGCCTGCTCCACGCCCAGCTGATCGGCCTGGCCGACGCCGCGTACGACGACTTCGACGAGCACGGGGACGAGCCGGTTGCCGACGGCGAGGACACGGACTGGACGGTCTTCGCCCGGCTTCCCCAGCGCACCTGGCGGATGCACCGGGGCTGGCGCCGCGCGATGGCCCGCGCCTTCGACGACCTCGCCGACGACCTCGCGCTCGGCGAGTGGCCGCTGCCGCGCTGCCTGGCCGAGGAGCTCGCGCTGCGGATGGCCCTGGTGGACGCCCGGGCCCTGCTCGTCGCGCAGCCCGAGTCGGTGGCGGACATGATGGGAGACCTTCCGGCCGACCTGTACGACTACGACTGGGACGGCTGCCACGACGAGCTGTTCGGCGTCTACGGGCCGGACGACGGCGACCCGGAGCTGGGGGCGGAGCAGCGCACGGAGACGCTGCTGGCGGCCACCCACCCGGAGGGCTGGTTCCTGATGTACGAGGACGCGGAGGAGCGGGACCCGCAGCGCGGCTACCGGCGCTGACGGGAGGTTGCGCCGCCGGGCCGGGCCGTGCGGGGCGCCGGGCCCCGTGGCCACCGCCCGGGTCGGGCGGTCCGGCGAATCGGCGGTTAGGCTGCGGGCATGTCCGATGTGCCCGGCATGCGTGATCCGTCCCCCGAGGGCTCCGACGGTGCTTCCGGAAGTCCCGATGGTCCTGACGGTGTGGATGGGGCGGATGGGGCCAACAGGGCGCCGGGCGGTGCGGAGGAGGCGGCGCTGGCCCTGATCGCGCTCGGGCTGGACGGGGCCCAGGCGGCGCAGCACGGCCGGACGGCCGAGGCCCGGGCCGGCTTCGAGGCGCTCTGGGAGGCGCTGGGGGATCAGAACGTCTTTCACCGCTGCGTCGTCGCCCACTACCTGGCCGACCTGCAGGACGACCCGCGCGCCGAGCTCGAATGGGACCGGCGGGCCCTGGCCGCCGCCGACTCGCTCGGCACCGGGCGTGCCCGGACGTACGAGTCGGCCCTCCAGGTGCGGGCCTTCTACCCCTCGCTGCACCTCAACCTGGCTTCGGACCACCTCAAGCTCGGCGAGCCGGACCTCGCCCGCGACCAGCTCGAACGGGCCGTGCGCAGTCTGGACGCGCTGCCCGAGGGCGTGTACAGCGCGAGCATCCGGACGGCGGTGGACGAGCTGCGGCAGCGGCTGAGGTGAACGGGGGCGGCCGAGTCGGGCGGGGCGGGGCTGGCATCCTGGACTGGTGACTTCTCCTTCCGATGCTCCGACTTCCGCTTCTGTGACCCCTTCTTCGACCCTGCACTCCGTGTCTCCCGCTCCCGTGGCAGATCCCGGCGACGCCCCGGAGCGCGAGGACCGCGACGAGCGGCCGCAGTACGTGCTGCCGCTGGTCGTCCGGATGGAGCGGGCCACTCCGCCGGGCCGGACGGACGCGCTGGAGACCTCGGCGCGGGCGGTACTCACGCTGCTGGCCGACCCGCGGGTGACCGAGGCGGACGGCGAGTGGGCGGAGCGGGTCGCGGCCTGGGAGGACGCCCGGATCCGCAAGGTGGTCCGGCGGGCCCGGGGCGGGGAGTGGCGTCGCGCGGGCGAGCTGCCGGGTGTCACGGTGCACGGGCGGGAGGCCGAGGTGCGGGTGTTCCCGCCGATCCCGCTGGACGGCTGGCCGAAGGACCTGGCCAAGCTCCAGGTGTCCGGGACGGACCTGGAGGAGACGGCCGAGGCCGGCGCGCCCGAGCCGGGGCTGCCGGTGCTGTGGCTCAATCCGGAGCTGGAGATGAGCGCGGGAAAGACGATGGCGCAGACCGGCCACGCCGCCCAGCTCGCCTGGTGGCGGCTGGACGACGCACAGCGCAAGGAGTGGGCCGAGGCCGGCTTCGCGCTGGCGGTCCGGACGGCCTCGCCGGAGGTGTGGGAGGAGCTCGTCCGCAGCGGGCTGCCGGTGGTCCAGGACGCGGGCTTCACCGAGATCGCGCCGGGCAGCTGCACGGTGATCGCGGAGCACCCGGCGCTGCGGTGACGGGTGTGGCGGACGGCAGCTGACAGTCGCCGGGGAACGCTGTTCCTTGCCGGCCGTCAGCTGTGTTCGTACCGCCGCATCGCCCGCAACCCGCCGTAGACCGCCGACGCCGTCCAGAGCGCCATGATCAGCAGCCCGGTCCAGTGGCCGTAGTGGATGCCCGGCTCGGTCTGGGTGCGCATCGCGTACAGCCCGGCCCGGTCGGGCAGGAACTGGCCGAGCTCGCGGACACCGGGGATGGCGGCCAGCCAGGTGGTGCCCAGGAACACCATCGGGGTCAGCAGGCCGAGCGCGGCGCTGAAGTTGCCCAGCATCGCGGTCAGTCCGAGGCAGAGCAGCACCATCATCGGGTGGTACAGCACGCCGGCCAGGAAGCTGCGGGCCAGGCCCGGGGTGGAGAGGTCCAGTCCGGCGGTGGTGCCGACGGCCAGGAACGAACCCGCCGTCGAGGCCGGCCCGAGCAGCAGGCCCAGCCCGGCGCCGAGTGCGAGCTTGGCGCCGTACAGCCGGCCGCGCCGGGGGACGGCGGTGAGCGAAGCGCCGATCATGCGGGTGTTGAACTCCTGCCCCATCAGCAGGATGCCGAGGCAGGCCACCGCGACGTGACCGAAGAGCAGTCCGTAGAAGATCCCGCCGGCCGGGTCCTCGCCGGGCGTGTGGTCCTTCGCCCCGTAGGCGGCACTGACGGCCGCAGTGATGCCGACAGTCAGTGCCAGGGCGACCAGTGGGGCCGCCCACTGTGAGGGCAGAGTGGTGAACTTGACCCGTTCGGCGCGCAGGGCGTCGGTCATCGTGCTCATGCTTCCTCCCATCTCCTTTTCGCCCGATGTCACTTGGTACGCCGCAGGGCGCGCAGGCCGCCGTATGCAGCCAGCGCCGTCCAGAGCGCCGTGATCAGCAGTCCGGTCCAGTGGCCGTAGACGACCTGCGGGTCGTCGGCGTACCGCAGGGCGTACTGGCCGGCCCGGTCGGGCAGGAACTGGACCACTCGGCGGACCCCGGGCACGCCGCCGAGCAGCGGCGAGAGCAGGAAGACGGTCGGTACCAGCACCCCCATGGCGGCGGTGAGGTTGCCGAGCAGCGCGGTCACCCCGAGACAGAACACCACCAGCAGCGCCTGGTAGAGCACGCCGGCGGCGGCGCTGCGGGCGAGGGCCGGCCCGTCCCAGGCGCCCGGGACGGTGGCCGCGTACCCGGCGAAGGAGCCCGCCGTGCCGAGTGCACCGACGGCGAGGCCGACCAGTGCGCCGAGCGCGAGCTTGGCGCCGTACAGTCGGCCGCGCCGGGGGACGGCGGTGAGCGAGATGCCGATCATGCGGGTGTTGAACTCCTGCCCGATCAACAGGATGCCGAAGCAGGTCAGGGCCGCCTGGCCGAAGTTGAGCCCGTAGAAGATTCCGAGGCTCGGGTCGTCGGTGAGGTTGTGGTCCTTGCCGCGGAGGGCCGCGCCGACGGCTGTGGTGACCCCGGCGGTGAACACCAGGGCGAGCAGCGGGGTGACCCAGAGCGAGCGGAGGGTGGTGAGCTTGATCCGCTCGGCGCGGAAGGCATTGACGGCGGGCGTCACGGCGGGAGTCGCGACTGGGGTCACGGCGGGCGTCACGGCCGGGGCCGTCGGCGCGTTCATGCGGCGGCCTCCGCGCGGTACTCGACGCTGTCGGCGGTCATCCGCATGAACGCTTCCTCCAGGGAGTCCTGTTGCACAGCGATCTCGTACAGCACCACGCCGCCGGCGGCGGCGAGCGCGGCGATCCGCTCGGGTTCGGCGCCGCTCACCTCCCAGGCGCCGCCGTCGACTTCGGTGGCGTCGAGGCCATGGCCGGGGTCACCGAGCAGGGCGGCGAGCTTGGTCGGGTCGACGGCGCGGACCCTGATCCGGGTCCGGCCGTGGCGGTCGATGAACTCGGAGGTGGCGGCGTCGGCGAGCAGCCGGCCGCGCCCGATCACCACCAAGTGGTGGGCGGTGAGCGCCATTTCGGTCATCAGGTGGGAGGAGACCAGCACCGCCCGGCCCTCGGCGGCCAGGTCGCGCAGCAGGGTGCGGATCCAGCGGATGCCCTCCGGGTCCAGACCGTTCACGGGCTCGTCCAGCAGCAGCACCGGCGGGTCGCCGAGCAGCGAGGCGGCCACCCCGAGACGCTGGCGCATGCCGAGCGAGAAGCCCCGGATCCGCCGACCGGCCGCGTCCGCCAAGCCGACCTGGCCGAGCACCTCGTCGACCCGCCGCGCCGGCAGCCCGTTGCTCGCGGCGAGCCAGCGCAGGTGGCCGTGCGCGGTCCGGCCGCCGTGCAGCGCCTGGGCGTCCAGCAGCGCTCCGACCGTCCGTAGCGGGTCGGGGAGTTCGACGTAGGGCCGGCCGCCGACCAGGGCGTGTCCGGCGGTCGGCCGGTCGAGGCCGAGGACCAGG
This sequence comes from Kitasatospora sp. NPDC057542, assembly GCF_042801945.1. NCBI lineage: Bacteria > Bacillati > Actinomycetota > Actinomycetes > Kitasatosporales > Streptomycetaceae > Kitasatospora > Kitasatospora sp. NPDC057542. The sequence continues at coordinate 12,125 of NZ_JBHVFE010000043.1, read as the reverse complement.
CGCATGGTGGTGCTCTTGCCGGCGCCGTTCGGGCCGAGGAAGCCGGTCACCACGCCGGGTCGGACCTCGAAGGTCAGGTCGTCGACGACGCGCCGGCCGTCGTACTCCTTGGTCAGGCCCTGGATCTCGATCACGGCTCGCTCCCCTCGTCTCGTCGTCGGTGGTCTCCGCCGCTGTTCGCCGTGGTCGGCCCCGGGCGGTGGCTCCATTCGACCGGAGCGGGCCGGTGCGGCGGATCCCGCCGGGGCGGGGAGCCGCCTCCCTCCCGGGAGGGAGAGCACGGGCGACCGGCGCGGGAGCCGGAAGCCGGGGGCGACCTGGCAGGATGGCCCGATGTCCAAGGTCGCAGCGCTCAGGATCGTGGTGTCCGGAACCGTCGTGCCGGGGAGTGCGGTGTCCAGGCTCACCACGCCGCTGCTGTCCGGCGTCACGTACGCGCGGCTGCTGCACCTGCTGGTCGGGTGGATCTTCGCCGGCGTCGTGCTGATGATCTATCCGGGGACGTACCACAAGAGCCTCGGCGAGATCCTGATGGCGAGCATCCCGCTGGACTGCGTGCTGCTCGCGGTGGTCGCCCTCGTCCCGGCGGTGCGGCGTGCCGAAGGGGTGCAGGCGCGGCTGCTGCTGGTGCCCGAACGGGAGGAGGACATCGCCACCGAGCCCTCCCGAACCTGGGCCGACCGGCGGCGTACGGCGGGCTGGTTGATCGGCCGGGTCGGGCTCGGCGAGGTGGTCGGGTCGGTGCTGTCCTCCGGCGCCGCCGCGTGCTACGACCGGCTGACAGGTTCGGACGCGCTCTGGTACCTCCCGCTCTCCCCGGTGCTGGTGCTCGGTTTCGGCTGGTTCCTGGTGTTCGCCGGGCGAATCCAACTCGCCATGGCCGTACGGCTGCTGGGTCCCTCACCGGCGGAGCGGCTGGCCGAGGCCGAGCTGCGGGCCGAACGACTGTTGGAGCGCAACCGGTTGGCCCGGGAGCTGCACGACTCGATCGGACACGCGCTGACGGTGACGGTCCTCCAGGCCGGAGCGGCGCGCGAGGTCGGGGACCCGGCCTTCGTCGCCAAGGCGCTCGAAGTCATCGAGGAGACCGGCCGGCAGGCCATGGAGGATCTCGAACGGACCCTCGTGCTGCTGCGCGAGACCCCGGCCGGGGCGAACGGCGTGGCCACCGAACAGCCCGGGATCGACCAGCTACCCGCACTGTTCGACACCGTCCGGGCGGCCGGCAGCCCGGTGGAGGCGCGGGTCGAGGTGCGGCCGGAGGTCCTGCCCGGAGTGCTCTCCCGCGAGTCGTACCGGATCGTCCAGGAGGGCGTCACCAACGCGCTCAAGTACGCACCCGGCGAACCGGTCGACATCCGGATCGCCGTACGAGAGGGCCAGTTGGAGCTGCGCTGCGCCAACCGGCTGCCCGGCGCCGGACGTTCACCGGCGGGCCCGGCGCGGCCCCCGGCGAGCGGGGCGGGCAGGGGAGCAACGCGCAAGGGCGGCAAGGGGCTGCGCGGCATTCGTGAGCGTGCCACGCTGCTCGGCGGGGAGGCGACGGCAGGGGCGACGGCGGCCTCGGCGACGTCGGCGGCAGGACCGACAGGGGAGGGGAACGCAGAGTGGGTGCTGACCGTCCGGCTGCCCCTACGCTTGGGCTCGTGACGAACGATCTTGATGCGGCCGGTTCCGATGCAGCAGGCCGTGGCAGGGGAACCGCCGGGATGACGGACATCCTGCTCGCCGACGACGAGGAGCTGGTCCGGGCCGGCCTGCGGGCCGTCCTGGAGGTGCAGGGGGACCTGCGGGTGATCGGCGAGGCGGCCGACGGCGCGGAGGCGGTCGCCCTGGCCCGCGCACTGCGCCCGCAGGTGGTGCTGATGGACGTCCGGATGCCGGTGCTGGACGGCCTGGCGGCCACCCGCGAGCTGCTGCGCCCCGGAGCACCGGGGGAACGCCCCCCGCGGATCCTGGTCGTGACCACCTTCGAGAACGACGACTACGTCTACCAGGCGCTGCGCGCGGGCGCCGACGGCTTCCTGCTCAAGCGCGCCCGCCCGGCCGAGATCGCCCACGCGGTGCGGCTGGTGGCGGCGGGCGAGTCGCTGCTGTTCCCGGCTGCGATCCGCCGCCTGGCGGCCGGGCACGGCAACCCGAGCGCCCGTGCGGCCATGGAGCGGGCGGCGCTGACCGAGCGCGAGGCGGAGGTGCTGCGACTGGTCGCGCGCGGCCTCAGCAACGGGGAGATCGCCGAGAAGCTGTTCCTCGGCGTGCAGACGGTGAAGACGCACGTCAGCAGCGTGCTGGCGAAGCTGGGTGCGCGGGACCGCACCCAGGCGGTGATCGCTGCGTACGAGTCGGGGTTCGTCGAGCCGTCGGAGTGACCCGCCGAGGTGATGCCTCCGGTGGCTGTCAGGCCGGGTAGGCGTGGGTCTGGGCGGCCTTGACCGAGGCCCAGACCGCGACGCCTGGCGCCAGTTCCAGCTCGGCGACGGCGGCCGGGGTGAGGTCGGCGGCCATCGGCAGCTCGCCGGCGAGCTCGGCGCGGACCTGGTCGCCGTGCAGGTCCAGCCCGGTGACCTCGACCTTCCACAGGTTGCGCGCGCTGGTCTGCGGGCGCTCCCGGTACAGCGTCACGGCGGAGGGCGGGAAGGCGACGAAGGCCGGCCCGTCCAGCTCCTCGGTGGTGGCCAGGACCGTTCCGTCCGGGAGCGTGACCCGGGAGCCCTCGGCCCGGCCCTGGTACAGGTTCAGCCCGACCAGCCGGGCGATGTAGTCGGTGCGCGGGCGCCGGGCGACCTCCGCGGGGCTGCCGGACTGCACCTCCTGCCCGTCCTCGATCACCACCAGCCGGTCGGCCAGCACCATGGCGTCCAGCGGGTCGTGCGTCACCAGCACCGCCACCGCCTCGAACTCGGCCAGGTGCCGCCGTAGTTGGGCTCGTACGTCGAGCCGGGTGCGCGCGTCCAGGGCGGCCAGCGGTTCGTCCAGCAGGAGCAGCCGGGGGCGTACGGCGAGGGCGCGGGCGAGCGCCACCCGCTGGGCCTGGCCGCCGGAGAGCCGGCCGGGGCGGACCGAGGCGTGGTCGGCCAGGCCCATCCGCTCCAGCCAGCCGGCCGCCTCGGCCCGTGCCTCGCGCCTGGGGCGGCCCTGGCAGCGCGGGCCGAAGGCGACGTTGTCGAGTGCGCTGAGGTGCGGGAACAGCAGGTAGTCCTGGAACACCACGCCGACCGGGCGCTCCTCGGCCGGGGTGTGCACGCGCTGTGCCGGGTCCTCCAGGAGGCGGCCGTCCAGGCGCAGGTGGCCGCCGGTGAGCGGGAGCAGTCCGGCGAGGGCGCGCAGGGCGGTGGACTTGCCGGCGCCGTTGGGGCCGAGCAGCGCCACCACCTCGCCGGGGGCGGCGGTGAGGGCGAGGTCGAGGGCGAACGCGGCGCGCTCGACCCGCAGACGGGCGTCCAGGGCGGGGCCGGAGAGGTTTTCGGTGCTCATCGGGGCAGCGTCCAGGTTTCCGGGGGAGTGTCCGACAGAGTGGCCGGGGGCGCGTCCGCAACCGCGCCCGAGGCGATGCCCGAGAAGGCTTCCGAGGCGGCGCGTACGGGCGAGGTGGCGCCCGAGGTGGCGTCCGAGGGGCCGCGTGCGGGCGGGGTCATGGCGTCGACAGCCAGCGGTCGCGCAGGCCGACCAGGACGGCCACGGAGACCACCAGGAGCACCAGCGACAGCGCGATCGCCGCCTGCGGGTCGGACTCCATGGCCAGGTAGACGGCCAGCGGCATGGTCTGGGTGCGGCCCGGGAAGTTGCCCGCGAAGGTGATCGTCGCGCCGAACTCGCCGAGCGCCCGGGCCCAGGCCAGCACGGCCCCGGCGGCGATCCCCGGAGCGATCAGGGGCAGGGTGACCCGCCGGAACGCGGTCAGCCGGGAGGCGCCCAGGGTCGCGGCGGCCTCCTCGTAGCGGGGGTCGGCGGCCCGCAGCGCACCCTCGACGCTGATCACCAGGAACGGCATCGCCACGAACGCCTCGGCGATCACGACCCCGGTGGTGGTGAACGGCAGCGTGATGCCGAAGGCCGAGTCCAGCCAGGAGCCGACGATGCCGCGCCGCCCGAGTGCCAGCAGCAGCGCCACGCCGCCGACCACCGGCGGCAGCACCAGCGGCAGGGTGACCAGAGCCCGGATCACCCGGCGGCCCGGCAGCTCGGTGCGGGCGAGCAGCCAGGCCAGCGGGACACCGAGGACCAGCGACACCGCGGTGGCCGCGGTCGCGCTGATCAGTGACAGGCGCAGCGCGTCCCACACGGCGGTGCTGGTGAGCTGGGCGGACAGGCCGCTCCACGGCGCCCGGATCAGCAGCCCGACCAGCGGCAGGATCAGGAACGCCAGTCCGAGAAGCGCCGGGAGCAGCAGGGTGACCGGGACGCGGTGCGTGCCCGGGCGGTGGCGCGGGCGGCGGCGCGGCAGGGGCTGCGCCGGTCCTGCCGGGCCGCTGCCGGCGGTCCGCGACTGGTGGTCCCGGTCCGGGCGGTTCTTCCCGAGGCCGGTGGTGCGGTCGCTCACGGTGCCTGGAAGCCCGCCGCGGTCAGCACCTGCTTGGCCTCGGGCGACTGGACGTACGCGACGAAGGCGGCGCCGCCGTCCTTGTTCGGCGCCTTGGCGAGCGCGGCGATCGGATAGTCGTTCACGGCCTTGTCGGCCTCGGGAAAGTCCACACCGTCGATCTTCGCGGCATCGGCCTGCACATCGGTCCGGTACACCAGGGAGGCGTCGACCTCGCCGAGTTCGACCTTGGTGAGCGCGCCCTTGACGTCCTGCTCCAGGGTGACGGGGGTGAGGTCGACGCCGGCGGCCTTGAGTGCGGTCTGGGCGGCGGCGCCGCACGGCACCTCCTTGGCACACAGGGCGACCTTCACACCGGAGGCGGTGAGGTCCTTGAGGCCCGCGACGTGCTTGGGGTTGCCCTTGGGGACGGCGATGGTGAGCGTGTTCTTGACGAAGGTCGCCGGCTGTCCGGCGGCGCCGCCCGCGTCCGTCACGGTCTTCATGGTGGCCGGGCTGGCGGCGGCGAACACGTCGGCCGGGGCGCCGGAGTTGATGCTGGTGGCGAGGCTGGAGCTGCCGCCGAAGTTGAAGGTGACCTTGGTGCCCGGATTGGCGGCCTCGAACTTCTTGCCGAGCTCGGTGAAGGTCTCCTTGAGCGAGGCGGCGGCGAAGACGGTGATGGTGCCGGAGGCCTTCGGGACGCCGCTGCCGGCGGCGGAGGCGTTCGAGGAGCCCGGGGAACCGGAGGACTTGCCGCCGTCGCTGCCGCAGGCGGTGACCCCGAGGCCGAGGGCGAGGGCCGCAGCGGCGGCGACGGCGAGTCTGCGGGTGGCGGGCGTACGGGTGCTCATCGGTGCTTCCCCTCCGGGGTGCGCGCCGGAAGGGGCGCGAGGGACTGGTCGCAGGTGCGGCCATTACGGCGATCATAGTGCCGCAAATGCGAGCGATAAATCCCCTGTCGGTTTGCACCGGAGCGGGCGGGTGCGGGCCTCCGGTCTGCTGTGGGATGGCTCGAACGTGCCTGACGGGGGCGGCCTGTGCGGGCGGCGGGCGGCGGGCGGCGGGCGGCGGGCGGTGGGCGGCGGCTGGTGGGGGTGGTGCGGCTGGTGGGCGTGGTGCAGGTGCCGGGGGCGGTAGGGGCGTGCGGAAATTGCGTCGCGCCGCGGGCGGCCGGGCGGCCAGAGTGGTCACCGTCCGTACACGCGGCCGGGTCGGTCGGATGCACCGCCGCGGCCGAACCAAGGGGAGGAGTCCGTCCATGTCCACGCTGCGCGTCACCGCCGAGAAGCTGATCATCCTGGAGCACCCGAACGCCGATGCCCTGGAGCTCGCCCAGGTCGGCCTCTACCGGGCGGTGGTCGCGAAGGGCATGTACCGGACCGGAGACCACGCCGTCTACATCCCGGAACAGTCCGTCCTGCCCGAGGAGTTGATCGAGGAGCTGGGGCTGACCGGCAAGCTGGCCGGCGCCCGGGCGAACCGGGTGAAGGCCGTACGGCTGCGCGGCGAGCTGTCCCAGGGCATCGTCTGCCGGCCCGTCGCGCTCGCCGGCACCGACCTGGCCGCCGCGGCCGAGCGCGGCGAGGACTTCGGCGAACTGCTCGGGGTCGCCAAGTGGCAGCCGCCGGTGCCGACGTCGATGAGCGGTGACGTGGTCAGCGCGCCGGACCTGCTGCCCTGGGTGGACATCGAGAACCTCAAGCGCTACCCCGACGCCTTCGAGCCGGGCGAGCCGGTGGTGCTGACCGAGAAGCTGCACGGCAGCTGCTGCCTGGTCACGTACTTCGCCGCCACCGGCGAGGTGCAGGTGTCGTCCAAGGGCATCGGCGCGCGGGGGCTGGCGCTGGTCGAGGACGCGCGCAACCTGTACTGGCGGGCGGTGCGCGCGTACGACATCCCGGCGGTGGCGGCCCGGCTGGCGGAGCGCCTCGGGGCCGAGCGGGTCGGCATCTTCGGTGAGGTGTTCGGCGAAGGCGTGCAGGACCTGGGCTACGGCGCCTCGGCGCGTACCGAGCGGCCCGGCTACGCGGCCTTCGACGTGTCGGCCCTGGTGGACGGACAGCTGAACTGGCTGTCGGCGGCCGAACTGTTGGACGGGGAACTGCCACTGGTGCCCGAGCTGTGGCGCGGGCCGTTCGACCCGGAGACCGTGCTGGGGTTCGCCCGGGGCAAGGAGACCGTCTCAGGACGTGAACTGCACCTGCGGGAGGGTGTCGTGGTGCGGCCGGTCACCGAGCGCTGGAGCCCGGTGCTCGGCGGCCGGGCGATCGCCAAGGTGGTTGGTGACGCTTACCTGACCCGTAAGGGGGGCACCGAATACGAGTGAGACGGGTCCGGATCCGGCCGGGCAGGCCGGCCCGGCCGGCGGGTCCGGGCGCGGCTCCTTTCGGGTGCCGGCCGCCCGTCGGTAGGGCCGGCGGGCGCATCCCTGGACAGAAGGAGTGCCGATGGCCACCGAAGTCGTCCCCGTCCCCGTTCCCGCTCCCGTCCGCGGCCCCGTGCCCGCCCCCACCTCCGCGATACCCGTCCCGGCCGGGAACCGCCTGGTCGGATCGCTGTTCGACCTCACCCGCCGCCCGCTGCGCAGCTACCTCGCGGCCCGCCGCGACCACGGCGACGTGGTGCGCTTCCAGGCCGGGCCGCCCGGGCTGCGGGCCGACTTCTACGGGGTGTTCTCGCCGGATGGCGTCCGCCAGGTGCTGGCCGGCGAGGCGGCCAACTTCCGCAAGGAGAACTCCTTCTACGACGAGCTGCGGACCAGCGTCGGCAACGGGCTGCTGACCAGCCAGGACGCCGACTACCAGCGCCAACGCCGAATGATGCAGCCGCTGTTCACCCGGCGCCGGGTGGACGGCTACGCCGGCGCGCTCGCGCAGGAGGCGCAGTCGCTCACCGAGCGCTGGCGGGCGGTGCCCGGCGGGGTGGTGGACGCGGCCGAGGAGATGTCCCGGTTCGCGTTGCGGGCGGTCGCGCGCATCCTGTTCGGCGCCGACGTGGAGGAGGCGGTGGCGGTGGTGCACCACAGCTTCCCGGTGCTCGGCGAGTACGTGGCGGAGCGCGGCTACGCTCCGGTCCGCCTCCCGCGCACCTGGCCGACCCCGGCCAACCGGCGCGGTGCCGCGGCCCAGCGGGCGCTGTACGGGGTCTGCGACCGGATCATCGCCGAACGGGCCGCGCGCGGCGGCGACGAGGACGTGGACGACCTGCTCACCCTGCTCGGGCGGGCCCGCGACGACAACGGCGATCGGCTGGACCCGGGCGAACTCCGCGACCAGGTCCTGGTGTTCCTGCTCGCCGGGCACGAGACCACGGCCACCGCGCTGGCCTTCGCGCTGCACCTGCTGGCGATCCACCCCGAGCACCGGCGGCTCGCCCGGGAGGAGGCACGGACCGTCCTGGCCGGGCGGGCGCCGACGGCGGCGGACCTGGACGCGCTGCCGTACATCACCCGGGTGTTGAAGGAGGCCATGCGGCTCTACCCGTCGGCGGCCCTGGGCGGGCGGCGGGCGGTCGCGGAGACCGTCATCGACGGGTACGTGATCCCGGCCGGGGCGCAGGTCGTCGTCGCGCCGCTGGTCACCCACCGGCACCCGGACCACTGGGTGGACCCGGAGCGGTTCGACCCGGACCGCTTCCTGCCGGAGGCCGAGCAGGCCCGGCACCGCTACGCCTGGTTCCCGTTCGGCGGCGGGCCGCGGGCCTGCATCGGGCAGCACTTCTCGATGCTGGAGGCGGTGCTGACGCTGGGGGTGCTGCTGCGGGACTTCGAGGTGGAGGCGGTGGACCGGCGGGTGGCGCTCGCGCAGGCGATCACGCTGCGGGCGGCGAGCCCGATGCGGATTCGGGTGACGGCGGCCGGCTGACAGGCGGCAGGCAGCAGAAAGCCGGTAGGCAGCCGGGAGGCGACAGAGTGCGACGGACGGAGTTCAGCGGACAGGTGACAGATTTCAAACTCTGTTATCTGTCCGCTGCCGGTCGTGTGCCGTCACCTGTGAGTTGTCCGCCGCTCGCCGCCCACTGGGCATACGACAGGGCCATTCGAACACATCGCTCTCGTCCTGCGGGCAGCTTTTCGGATCTTTGTCTGGGCGATTCCGGCCCCTCGATAGCGTCCCAGGCACCCCAGACCGGAAGCGCACATGCGGTTGGCATATGCCATTCGTATGCAGTCCGCCCGGCCCGGGGAGCCCGGGCGCACCGCCCCCGGGCCCGACCGGTCGACCGGAGGTCCCATGGGCACCCTGAACCACCTCAGCCTCGGCTGGCTGACGCCTGCCCTCTCGTACCTGATGGCCTGCGCCGGCGCCGCCCTCGGGCTGCGCTGCACGCTGCGAGGCCTGGCCGCGAGCGGCCCGGCCCGGAGGAACTGGCTGATGACGGCCGCCGCCGCGATCGGTTCCGGCATCTGGACCATGCACTTCGTCGCCATGTTCGGCTTCACCGTCGACGGTACCGAGCTGCGCTACAACGTCCCGCTGACCGTCCTCAGCCTCGCGGTCGCGGTGCTGGTCACCGGCCTCGGCCTGACCGTGGTCTGCTACGGCCGGCACCGCGGTCTCTCCCTGCTGTCCGGTGGCGTCACCACCGGCCTCGGCGTTGCCGCGATGCACTACCTGGGCATGGCCGCCGTCCGGATGCACGGCGGGCTGCACTACGACGCCGCGACGGTCGCGCTGTCCGTGCTGGTCGCGGTCGGCGCGGCCACCGCCGCGCTCTGGGCCGCCGTCACCATCCGTAACGTGTACGCGGCCGCGGCCGCCGCGATGGCCATGGGCCTCGCCGTCAGCTGCATGCACTACACCGGCATGGCCGCCATCCACGTCCAGCTGGAGCCGACCCGGACCGGTCTCGGCGGGGCCAGCCCGATGGAGTTCGTCTTTCCGCTCGCCGTCGGCCTCGGCTCGTTCCTCTTCCTCGCCTCGGCGTTCGTGGCGCTCTCACCGACCGCCCAGGAACGGGCCGGCTACCGGGAGGCGGGCGAGCCGGTCGTCGAGGACTTCCCCGGCACGCACCCGCACCCCGAGCCCGCCCGGCCCAGGCCCGCCCCGGCCGAGGCCGGGCACCACGGCGCGCAGTGGCATGACCACGCCGCCTGAGCCACACCCCCAGGCCGCCCGAACCGCACGCCCACCCCGCCGGTGCCTTCCCCGCCTCCGCCCGCCCCGTCTGCGCCTCCACCTCCCGCTTCCCCGCCCTCCCGCTCTCCCCGCCCGAAAGGCTCCTCACCCATGCGAGATGACCGCGGTGCCGCCCCCGGTGCCCGTCGGGGTGCCCATGCCGGGCCGCCCGCCCGTCCGCCGCGCCCCGGCCCGTGGCTGCGTGGGCTGCGTCCACGGACCGTCCGCGCCCGGATCATCGCCCTGCTGATGGTCCCGGTCGTCTCCGTCATCGCCCTGTGGGGGTTCGCCACCGTCACCACCGCCCAGGGTGTTTGGGACCTGCTGCGCCAGCGCGACGCCCAGCGCACGCTGCTCACCCCCGTCGCCGAGACGGTCGCCGGGCTGCAGGCCGAACGCACTGCCGTCGGTCAGCTGCTGGCCGCCCCGGCGACCGCCCCCACCGCCGCCCGGGAGAGCACCCTGCGCGAGACGGCGGCGGTCACCGACCGGGCGCTCACCCCGCTGTTCCCGGACGCCCGCCACCCCGACCGGGGCTACAACCGTGCCGACGCCCAGGGCCTGGCCGGTGACGCGGCCGCCCGGCTGGACGCCCTCGGCAGCTCGCTCGCCGCCCTGCCCGCACTGCGCGACCGGGTCCTGGCCAGGAGCGTCGGCTGGCCCGAGGCGTACGCCGTGTACGGCGAGGCGGTGGACCGGGCGCTCGCCGCCGCCGGTGCCGTCACGCCGTTCCAGGACCGCCAGGTGGCCGCCGACGCGCGGGTGCTGCTGGAGCTGGCCCGGTCCCGCGAGCTGCTCGCCCGCGAGGACGCGCTGCTGCGCGCCGCCCAGCTGTCCGGCGGGCTCGGCGACGACCAGCTGCGGGAGTTCTCCGGCGCGGCCTTCGCCCGGCGCGAGTTCGAGCGGGGCGCCGCCGCCGACCTGGGTCCCGTCGACCGGGAGGCGCTGCTCGCCGTCACCGGCGGCCAGGACCACCGCGAGCTGGCCGGGTACGAGGACAAGGTGCGGACGGCCGCCGACGGCCGGACGGCGGTCGCGGTGGTGCCGGCCGACCGCTGGGCGATGGTCGCAGGCAAGGTGGCCGGCGCCCTGCGGACCGTCGAGGACCAGGCCGGACGGATCGCCGCCGAGCGCCAGGACCCCTATGCCCTGGGCCTGTTCACCCCGGCGGGGACGGCCGTGCTGCTCGGTCTGGTCGGCGTGGTGGCCTCACTGGTGATCTCGGTGCAGATCGGGCGAGGGCTGGTCACCGAGCTGATCGGCCTGCGCAACTCCGCACTTGAGCTCGCCGGCCGCAAACTCCCGGCGACCATGCGGAAGTTGCGCGCGGGAGAGGAGGTGGACATCGAGGCCGAGGCGCCCGGACCGGTGGAGCGGGGCGACGAGATCGGCCAGGTGCACCGGGCGCTGGGCACCGTCCAGCGGGCGGCCGTCACGGCGGCCGTGGAACGGGCCGAGGTGCTCTCCGGGGTCTCCGGGGTGTTCGTCAACCTCGCGCGCCGCAGCCAGGTCCTGGTACACCGCCAACTCACGCTGCTGGACGCTATGGAGCGCCGCACCGACGACCCGTCCGAGCTGGCCGACCTGTTCCGGCTGGACCACCTCACCACCCGGATGCGCCGGCACGCCGAGGGCCTGATCATCCTCTCCGGGGCGGCCCCCGGCCGGGGTTGGCGCCGGCCCGTCCCGCTGGTGGACGTGGTGCGCGCGGCCGTCTCGGAGGTCGAGGAGTACGCCCGGGTCGAGGTGCATCCGCTGCCGCGGGCCGCCGTGGTCGGCCACGCCGTCGCCGACCTCACCCACCTGGTGGCCGAACTCGTCGAGAACGCCACCGGGTTCTCCCCGCCGCACACCCGGGTGCACATCCGGGGCGAACGGGTCGGCAACGGCTTCGCGCTGGAGATCGAGGACCGCGGCCTCGGCATGGGCCCGGAGGTGCTGGCCTCGGCCAATCGCCGGATCGCCGCGGCCGAGCAGGCCGACCTCTTCGACAGCGACCGGCTCGGCCTGTTCGTGGTCAGCCGGCTCGCCCGACGGCAGGACGTCAAGGTCTCGCTGGTGACCTCCGCGTACGGCGGCACCACGGCGGTGGTCCTGCTGCCGACCACGCTGCTGGCCGACGAAGCGGCGGCGGTGGATCCGGAGGACCTGCGGTACGGCTTCGAACCGGTCGCGCCCGCGCCGCCCGCAGCGATGTCGGATGGCGCGGTGGTCGGGGTGGGGCCCGCGGAGCCGGTGTTCACCGAGCGGGCGCAGCAGGGCGGCCCGGAGCCGGAGTTCGCGCCGGTGCACGGTCACGCGGAGGGCCCGACGGGTGGTCCGAGCAGCGACCCGACCGGCAGCCCGACCGGCGGTCCGACCGGCGGTCCGACCGGCGATCCGAGGTACCGGGAGCACCCGCGGGGCAGGGGGGATGACGGGCTTCCGGCGGCGGGTGGGCCGCCGCCGGAGGGCGGGGCGCTGCTGCCGTTCGGCGCCCGGGGCAG
>NZ_JBHVFE010000042.1:0-33773 GCF_042801945.1 Kitasatospora sp. NPDC057542 | reverse complement strand
GTCGTTCCCCTACTGGAGGGAACGACGGCGCGGCCGTTCAGGCATCGGCCTCAGGACGAATACGCGCCCCGGCGGCCGGCGGGAGTGCTACTCCCACTCGATGGTGCCCGGGGGCTTGCTGGTGACGTCGACGACGACGCGGTTCACGTCGCGGACCTCGTTGGTGATCCGGGTGGAGATCTTCGCCAGCACGTCGTACGGCAGGCGCGACCAGTCGGCGGTCATGGCGTCCTCGGACGAGACCGGGCGCAGCACGATCGGGTGGCCGTAGGTGCGGCCGTCGCCCTGCACGCCCACGCTGCGGACGTCGGCGAGCAGCACGACCGGGCACTGCCAGATCTCGCGGTCCAGGCCGGCCGCGGTCAGCTCCTCGCGGGCGATCGCGTCGGCGTCGCGGAGCAGGTCCAGGCGCTCCTTGGTGACCTCGCCGACGATCCGGATGCCCAGACCCGGGCCCGGGAACGGCTGGCGCTGGACGATCTCCTCCGGCAGGCCCAGCTCCTGGCCGACCATCCGGACCTCGTCCTTGAACAGCTTGCGCAGCGGCTCGACCAGCTGGAACTGGAGGTCCTCGGGCAGGCCGCCGACGTTGTGGTGGGACTTGATGTTGGCGGTGCCGGTGCCGCCACCGGACTCCACCACGTCCGGGTACAGGGTGCCCTGGACCAGGAAGTCGACCGACTCGCCGTGCTCGCCGGCCTCGGCGATGATCTCGGCCTGGGCCTGCTCGAAGACCCGGATGAACTCACGGCCGATGATCTTGCGCTTCTCCTCGGGGTCGGTGACCCCCTTCAGCGCGTTCAGGAAGCGCTCGGAGGCGTCGACGACCTTCAGCTGGACGCCGGTGGCGGCCACGAAGTCCTTCTCGACCTGCTCGGTCTCGCCCTTGCGCATCAGGCCGTGGTCGACGTAGACGCAGGTCAGCCGGTCACCGATGGCCTTGTTCACCAGGGCGGCCGCGACCGCGGAGTCCACACCGCCGGACAGGCCGCAGATCGCGCGCTTGTCGCCGACCTGCTCACGGATCAGGGCGATCTGCTCCTCGACCACGCTGCCGGTGGTCCAGGTCGGGGCGATGCCGGCGCCGCGGTAGAGGAAGTGCTCCAGGACCTGCTGGCCGTGGTCGGAGTGCAGCACCTCGGGGTGGTACTGGACGCCGTACAGCCGGGCCTCGTCGTTCTCGAAGGCCGCGACCGGGACCAGGTCGGTGGAGGCGGTGACGGCGAAGCCCTCCGGGGCGGCGGAGCAGGCGTCGCCGTGCGACATCCACACCGAGTGCTGCGCCGGGACGCCCTCGAACAGGGTGGAGCCGGTGCGGGAGACGGTCAGCGGGGTGCGGCCGTACTCGCGGGCGCCGTTGTTGTCGACAGTGCCGCCGAGCGTCTTGGCCATCAGCTGGAAGCCGTAGCACATGCCGAAGACCGGGACACCGGCCTCGAAGATCGCGCGGTCGATCTGCGGCGCGCCCTCTTCGTAGACCGACGACGGGCCACCGGAGAGGATGATCGCCTTGGGGTTCTTGGCGAGCATCTCGGCGACCGGCATGCTGCTCGGCACGATCTCGCTGTAGACCCGCGCCTCACGCACCCGACGGGCGATGAGCTGGGCGTACTGGGCGCCGAAGTCGACCACCAGGACGGGGTCGTTGTCCGGCGCGGACTGGACGGGAATTGCAGAGGACACAGACGGCCTTCCGGCAGCGGTATCGAGGTGTCGCGCGTTGGCCGCCTCCTGGGTGGGGGCAGCGGCGGCGGACGGTGTGGGGTGTCTGAACACCGATTCTACCGGGCTGTCCGGTTTCACTCGTCTGCCCGCCCGATGGACCGTGACCGGGCGGGGCGGCGGTTCGTTGCTTCTGACGAACGTACGGCCGCGCCGCGTCCGCCAGACGCGCCGCCCGTCCCCGCGGGGGCACCGCCGTACGGCAGCAGGACCACGCGTGGAGCTCCATCCCAGTCCACCGGCGCACGTGGTGCCGCCGCCCGGCCCGCCGGGCGCACGGCTCCGTGGGACCGTGCGCGGGTGCCGCGGCCGGCCAGCAGGGGACAGCGACCCGGCCGCGACTGGGCCGAGAGGTGGGACGGCCGGAGTCCGGGGACGCCCGGGACCGGCCGTCGCACCCCCGGTCCGATCCGGTGCACGCCCGGCGCACGCCCCCGAACGACCCGCGCCGCTACGCGCGTCCCCGTGCGCCAGAACCACCAGAACCACTACGCACCGTGATCATCGACGCCGACCCCGGCGGGAAATGCTCTCTGCCCAACTGTGCCGAACCGGTTGCAGAGCGAGCCCCTCGTCCATCACGATGCTCGTTGTAAGCGGTTCTCCCGGCGCCTCACGGCTCACCGAGGAGGTCCGTGACGTGTTCTCCGCAGCCGCGCCGCAGGGAGGTCGCTAGCGGTTTTCAGCTCACGCTCCGTGAGCGCGGGACCAGCGCAGACCCGCGCGCCGACCCGCCGCACACGGGCGTGCGCGCCCCGCGCGGCCGGCCACCCACGCCGGAGCCGCACGGCGTACCCCGAAGCCAACCGACACGACGGCGCTCCTCCCCCGGCGCCGTCACCCCAGCACCGGCGCGGCCCTGACGCCGAGTGCTGACCGACAAAGGGCCCCGTTCCCCCGCGGGGCCCTTTGCCCTTTCCCGTCGCGCCGCCGCATGCCCCCGTACGCCCGTGGCCGCGGACTCAGGGGTGCTTGCGCCAGACGCTCGGGTCGACCGGCTCCTCCGTCGGGGGCGGCGGCACCGCGCCCGGCACCGGTGTCCCGCCGGCCGGGGCGGACGACGCCTCGTGCGAGGCGAGCACCTCGCTCACCCCGCTCCCGGAGGCGAACGGCGCGTCCTGCGGCGCGGCGGCCTGCGGCGGCACGCCGTACCCCGGAGCCCCCTGCCCCGGGCTGGCCGGCACCGGGCCGTCCTGGGCCGGGACGCCGTGCGGCGGCGTCGCGTACGGCACCTCCGGCGGCACCGCCCCCGGGTACGGCGCGGCACCCCGGGCCTGAGCGAACGGGGACTCGGCGTACGGCACGGCGCCGCTCGGCGCGCCCGCGCCCCGGCCGCGGACGGCCGCCAGCAGCGGCGGCACCAGCAGCGCGCCGGCCAGCGCCCAGACCGCGTTGGCCACCAGCACGCTCAGGAACACCAGCCCGACCGACTCCTCCTCGGAGAACTCCATCCGCCCCGAGCCGACCCAGCCCGAGGTGAACATGGTCCGCGTCAGCAGCGCGCCGGAGACGGTCATCAGCAGGGTGAGCGCCCCGGCGTGCACGGCCGCCAGGCGCAGCCGGTCGGCCGCGTCCAGCCCGCGCCGGAACGCCGTCCAGCCCAGCAGGACCGCCGAGGCGAGCGCGAGCAGACCGGCCCAGCGCCAGTCGCCGGTCAGGTCGTGCAGGTCGAAGAAGGAGAAGTCGGCCTCGGCGCTGCGGTCGCCCCAGGAGCCGTCACTGCGGGAGTCGCCGCTGCCGGACAGGCCGGAGTGCGTCCGGAACGTCGCGCCCGAGCCGAAGCCGAGCAGGTTGAGGCCGAGGTTGGGCAGGAAGGCCAGCGAGATCCCGGTCTGCGCACCGCTCTCGCTGTTGGCGGCGACCAGCACGAAGGCCGTCACCGAGGACAGCCCCACCGAGATCGCCAGCGCCTGCCCGGCGGCCAGCGCGGACACCGCCCAGCCGCGCACCGCGCGGCTGCGCCAGGCGGCCCAGCGCAGCGCGTCGGTGCCGTAGACGACGAAGGTCAGCAGAGCGGCCGCCGCTGCGGTCCAGGCGACCGCCTCCAGCCAGCCGGAGTCCGCGGTGATCAGCGGCCGGCCGGGCTTCTGGCCGCCGGAGCCGAAGTAGTCGGGTTTCACGGTGCTGCCCGCGGGGTGCCAGTCCGTACTGCCGACCAGCCCGAGCAACCCGCTCACCGCCGCGAGGACCAGGGCGGTGCGGATCGCCTCGCCGGCGGCCTGACCGCGGGTGAGCTGGCCCGCCACCGCCTTGCGCCGGCGCAGCCCGGCCCGCAGGCCGAGCCAGAGCGCCAGGCACCAGAGCACGGTGACGGTCATCGGCAGCACCCGGAGGGCGATCTCCAGCCGGTCGGTCCGGCCCTGGCTCAGCGGGCTCTGGTACCCGAGCCGGAACGGTGCGCCGAGCGCGTTCAGGGCCATCGACAGCGTCGAGCCGAAGCGCTCGCCGAAGCCGGCCGACTGGAACCGGTACTCGTACCGGTAGTCGCTCGGGATCGCCGCGATCAGCGCGGCGGCCAGTAGGACGAGGGTCGGCGCGACGGCCGCCTTGACCGCCGGACGCCAGTGCGCCGCGGTCAGCAGGCGCTGGAAGGTCGACGGCTTGTCGTACGACTGCCCGGCGCCCCAGCTGCCCAGGGCGGGCGGGGACGCGGCGGCCGGTCCGTACCCGGGCGGCGGCCCGTAACCCGGCTGCGGTTCGTACCCGGGCGGCGGGACGGCGGGCGGCGGGACGGACGGAGCCGCACCCCGCGGAGGCGGCGGGGCGGCGGGCGGCGGAGGCGGCGGGACGGACGGAGCCGCACCCGGCGGAGGCGGCGGGACGGCGGGCGGCGGGGCCGGGGGCGCGAACGGCCGCCCGCACGACCCGCAGGCGGGTGACCCCTTCTCCGAAGTCGCCCCGCACGCTGTGCAGTTGGCCATGGCCCGCGTTCCCCCCGCTCGACGAGTCCCTGGCCGCCCCAGGGAGCCCGTTTATCCCATCGGACCCGAACGGATGTCAACCGGGAACCGGGGCAAGCGGATTGGCCCGCCGGGCCGGATTCAGTCGCGCTTCTTCGGGACCTCCGGGACGGGCAGCAGCGGCAGCCGAAGCGCGCCGAACGCGCCCTCGGGCACGGCCGGCCTCAGCGGCGCCACCGCCGCCACCCGCCGGTACTCCTCCCCCTGGGCCGGGCGCGGGTCCGCCTCGCCCTTGTTCGGCCACATCGACATGGCGCGCTCGGCCTGCGCGGTGATGGTGAGCGAGGGGTTGACGCCCAGGTTGGCGGAGACGGCCGAACCGTCCACCACGCTGATCCCGGGGTAGCCGTACAGCCGGTGGTACGGGTCCACCACGCCGGTCTCGGGGGCGTCGCCGATCGGACAGCCGCCCAGGAAGTGCGCCGTCATCGGGATGTCGAAGATCTCGCCGACGGTGCCGCCCGGGAAGCCGTTGATCTCGTCGGCCAGCGCCTGGGCGCCCTGCTCGGCGGCCGGTATCCAGGTCGGGTTGGGCTCGCCGTGGCCCTGGGTGGAGGTGAGCCGGGCCTTTCCGAGCGGGCCCTTCTTCAGCGAGACGGTGATCGAGTTGTCCAGCGACTGCATCACCAGGCCGATGATCGTCTTCTCGGACCAGCGGCGCTGGTTCATCGAGCGGGCGAAGGTCACCGGGTGGAGCGCCGAGTTGCCCAGGTAGCGCAGCCAGCGCGGGATCGTTCCACCACCCCTGACCTGGGCGATGGACAGCGCGCCCATCGCGTTGGAGCCCTTGCCGTAGCGGACCGGCTCGATGTGGGTGTTGGCGTCCGGGTGGATCGAGGAGGTGATCGCCACGCCCTTGGTGAAGTCCGCCTTGGTGCCGTAGCGCCGGTCGGTGGTCTGCGCGCCGACCAGGGCCTCGGAGTTGGTGCGGGTCAGCTCGCCCAGGCGTTCCGAGATCCGGGGCAGGTGGCCGCCGTCCCGCATCCGGTGCAGCAGCGACTGGGTGCCGTAGGTGCCGGCCGCGACGACCACCCGGGCCGCGGTGATGGTCCGCGCACCCGCCTTCACCCGGTCGGTCTTCGAGCGCGCGTCGGTGCGGCGCACGTCCACGGCGTAGCCACGATTCCCGTCGGCCCCGCCGACCTCCCGGATCCGGGCCACCGTGGTGAGCGGGTGGATCTCCGCGCCGCCCCGTTCGGCCAGGTGGAGGTAGTTCTCGGTGAGCATGTTCTTGGC
Source organism: Kitasatospora sp. NPDC057542 (assembly GCF_042801945.1). Lineage (NCBI taxonomy): Bacteria > Bacillati > Actinomycetota > Actinomycetes > Kitasatosporales > Streptomycetaceae > Kitasatospora > Kitasatospora sp. NPDC057542. The sequence continues at coordinate 27,855 of NZ_JBHVFE010000042.1, read as the reverse complement.
GCCGTGCCGGCAGCCGGTCATGCACTCGCCGCACTCCACGCAGGCCTTGCGCGCCGGGCCGGCGCCGCCGAAGTACGGGTCGGCCACCTCGCCCCCGGGCGCCGCCTTGGCACTGCCGTCGGTGTCCCCGCCGTCGCCGAAGAAGACCCCGACCGGCGCCATGTGGAAGGTGTCGCCGACGCCCATCCGCTCGGCGGCCGCCTTCAGGTGGACGTCGGAGGGGGTGAGGGTCGGGTTGAGCCGGACCCCGAGCATCCGCTGCGCCTGGTCGTAGAACGGCGCCAACTCCTGCTGCCAGTCGGTGATGTGGCGCCACTGGCGGTCCTCGAAGAAGGCCTTCGGCGGCACGTACAGGGTGTTGGCGTAGTTCAGCGAGCCGCCGCCGACCCCGGCGCCGGCCAGGATCAGCACGTTGGCCAGCAGGTGGATGCGCTGAATTCCGTACAGCCCGAGCTGCGGCGCCCACAGGTAGTTCGGCAGGTCCCAGGAGTTCCTGGGCAGTTCGTCCCGGTCGAAGCGCCGGCCGGCCTCCAGGACGGCGACCCGGTAGCCCTTCTCGGTCAGCCGCAGGGCCGCGACCGATCCGCCGAAGCCGGACCCGACCACCACCACGTCGTAGTCGAACTCCGCCGCACCGCCGGACTGCACCATCTGCCACCGCTCCTTCGCCGGGTGAACCTGCCTGTGGGTACCGCGAGCCGGGCCCCGCCGGAAGTGCGGGGCCCGGTGTGCCGCCGAGGCCTACTTGAAGCGCAGCGCCTTGAGTGCCCGCAGCCCGCCGGTCATCACGGCGGCGAACTGCTTGTCGTCCAGGCCGAACGAGGGCGCGATCGGCAGCAGCCGCTGGGTCGCGATGGTCTGCGCCTCGGTGAAGCGCAGGATGCCCTCGGCGCCGTGCCGGCGGCCCAGCCCGGAGTCGCCCATGCCGCCCATCGGCGAGCCGACCGAGCCGTACGCGGCGGCGTAGGCCTCGTTGACGTTCACCGTGCCGGTGCGCAGCCGGGCCGCGACCGTCCGGCCGCGCCGCAGGTTCCTGGTCCAGACGCTGGAGTTCAGGCCGTACGGCGTGGAGTTGGCGGCGGCCACCGCCTCCTCGTCGGTGTCGAAGCGGTAGAGGGAGACGACCGGGCCGAAGGTCTCCTCGGCGCAGACCGCCATGTCCGGGGTGACGCCGTCGAGGATGGTCGGCTCGAAGAAGAACGGGCCGAGGTCCGGCCGGGCACGCCCGCCGGCCACCACGGTGGCACCCGCCTTGACCGCCTCGTCCACGTGCCGGGTGGTGGTCTCCAGCTGGCGGACGGAGACCAGCGAGCCCATGTCCGCGCCGTACGCGAGGCCCCCGCCGAGGCGCAGCGCCCGGGTGCGGGCGGCGAAGCGCTCCAGGAACTCGTCGGCCACCGAGCGGTGCACCAGCAGCCGCTCGATCGAGATGCACAGCTGCCCGGCGGAGGAGAAGCAGGCCCGCACGGCGCCCGCGGCGGCCGCGTCGAGGTCGGCGTCGGCGAGCACCAGCATGGCGTTCTTGCCGCCGAGTTCGAGCGAGGCGCCGACCAGCCGGGCGGCGGCGCGCTGGGCGACGTCACGGCCGGTCCGGGTGGAGCCGGTGAACGAGACGTAGTCGGCGTGCTCCACCACGGCGGGGCCGATCACCGGGCCGTCGCCGATCACGACCTGCCACAGGTCGGCCGGCAGCCCGGCCTCGACCAGCAGTTCGCGGGCCCACAGCGCGGTCAGCGCGGTCTGGGTGTCGGGCTTGTTGACCACCGCGTTGCCGGCCACGAAGGCGGGCAGGGCGTCACCGATGGACAGCTCCAGCGGGTAGTTCCACGGCGAGATGTGGCCGATCACGCCCTTGGGGCGGCGGGCCTCGACGGCGTGGGTGAGCACCGGCAGCGCGCCACCGCGCCGCTTGTCCTTGAGGTACCCGTGCGCGGCCCGCCCGTAGTGCCGGGCGGCCATGGCGACGGCCAGTACCTCCTCGAAGGCGTGCAGCCGGGCCTTGCCGGTCTCCGCCTGGATGAGGTCCAGTACCTCGTCCTGCCGCCTGAGCAGCAGGTCGTGGAAGCGCAGCAGGACGGCGGCCCGGCGGCGCACCGGCAGCGCGGCCCAGGCCGCCTGGGCGCGGCGGGCCAACTGGAAGGCGACCTCGACGTCGGCCGGGGTGGACTGCGGCAGGCTGGCCAGCCGTTCGCCGGTCAGCGGGGCGGCGGTCTCCACCAGGTCGGGCTCGCCGGTGGCGGTGACGCCGGCGGCGAGCCTGGCGACCAGGGACGGCGGGACGGCCGCGGCGACCGTCCGGCCGCCACCGGGGGCCGCCGGATTGCCGGCGCCGGAGTGTTCGGTGGCCACTGCATCTGCTGTGAGGTCCGACATACGCGCAGCCTAGGCGTTCGGCGGCCGGTCTGGTACCCGCCGGTAACAAAAATCTGCCGCAGTCGGGTGAAAGCGGGCGCCCCTCCCCTGGCCGGCGCCCGTCAGCGGGTCGGCGTGAAGCTGTTGAGCACCGCGTAGAAGCGCTGCTCGGCCTCGTTCCACTCGCTGCCCCTCTCCGGGCTGGACGAGTAGATCGCGTAGCTGGTGCCGTCCTGGCTGATGAACTCGGTCTCGATCGCGCGCCGGCGGCCGCCCTCCTTGGCCAGGTAGCTGAACTCCCAGACCGCCGCCTCCTGGCCCTTCACCGCCGCGCTGGCCATCCGGTGCTGCTTGTAGTCCTTGAGCGCCTTGGAAAGGCTGGTCTCCATCTGCCGCATGTGCTCCAGCGGCTTGACCGACTGGCCGACGGTGACGGCGAACTGCAGGTAGTGCACCTTGCCGTCGGGGCTGTAGAAGATCTGGTTGTCCCCCGAGCTGATCCGCTGCCAGGGCGGGGTCCCGTTCGGCAGCGGGAAGCGGAAGCCGGCCGGGTCGTCGACCCAGTGGTAGCCGCTGGGCGGCGCCACCGCGGGGGTGGCGTCGCTGGTGGGCTCGGGCCCGGTGGACTCGGCGGCCGTCGGCGTCGGGTCGTCGGCGGCGCCGCCGCCCACCACGTGCCGGGTGGTGAGGAAGGTGCCCGCGGCGGCCAGCAGGCCGACGGCCACCGCGATGCCGGCGATCTTCAGCAGGTTGCGGCGCTTGGCCGGTCCGCGCGCGGGCGTGACGGAGTGCGGCACCGGCGCGACGGGCCCGGTGCGCGCCAGGGCGGCGGCCTGCTCGCCCCCGGCGGTGTCCGGTCCGGCGGGGGCGGCGGGGACGGCGGGGACGGCGGACGCGGAGGCCTTCGGCTCGGTCGGTTCCTCGGAGCCCTCGACCGGCTCCGCCACCAGCCCCCGGCCCTCGCTGCGGTCCACCACCGGCACCGACTGGGTGGGCATGCGCACCGCCGCGACCGACTTCAGGCCCATCGTGTGCCCGGCCTGCACCTCGGCCAGCATCCGGGCCGCCTCGTCCGCGGTCGGCCGCTCGTCCGGGTCCTTGGCCATCAGCGCGGCCAGCACCGGCCCCAGCGGCCCGGCCCGCCGCGACTCCGGCAGCGGCTCGTCGACCACCGCGGCGAGCGTGGTGATCGGCGAGTCCCGTCGGAACGGCGACTGGCCCTCGACCGCCGCGTACAGCGTCGCCCCGAGGCCCCACAGGTCGGAGGCCGGCCCGGGCCGCTCGCCCTGGGCGCGCTCCGGCGCCAGGTAGTCCGGCGAGCCGACCAGGTCGCCCGGCCGGGTCAGCTCCGTCGAGCCCTCGTACTTCGCGATGCCGAAGTCCATCAGCACCACCCGCCCGGTGCCGCGCTCCAGCAGCACGTTGGCCGGCTTCACGTCCCGGTGCAGCACGCCCAGCTGGTGGCCGCGGTGCAGCGCGGCGAGCACCTGGCTGCCGACCTCGGCGACGGCGCGCGGCTGCAGGGTGCCGTCCTGGCTGATCACGTCGGCCAGCGAGCGGCCGTCGACCAGCTCCATCACGATCCACGGCCGGCCGTCCTGCTCCAGCACGTCGTGAACGGTGATCACATTGGGGTGCTTGATCCGCGCGGCCGCGCTGGCCTCGCGCTTCATCCGGGTGTGCAGGATCTGGAGATCCTCCTCCGGCAGGTGGTTGACGGTCAGCTCCTTGACCGCGACCTCGCGGTCGAGCATCCGGTCCCAGGCCCGCCAGACGGTGCCCATGCCGCCCCGGCCGAGCCGCTCGCCGAGTTCGTACCGCCCGGCCAGCAACCGCTCCGCCTCGGCCGCCTCCGGCCGGTCCTGCACGCCCATCTGCGCCCGCTCCCCCACACATTCCGCCTGCCGTCACCGCGACGGAGGGCCTGGTGCAGACCACTGTTCGAACAAATCCCACGCACACATTAGGCGCACCTTGCCGCCCCGGGTAATCACGCCCGCTCCCTGGACCGGAAGGCCGGATTCCGGGCGGGCGGTCAGCCTGCGAACAGCACCACCGCGACAATTCCCAGCGCCAGCAGCGCAAACACTCCACCCACCAGCAGCGGGCCCAACAGGGAGGGGGGTATCCGGGGCGGTTTCGCCCCGTCTCCTGCCCCGAAGTCCCCGCCGCTCCCGCCTTTTCGGGCACTCCCCCCGGCCCTGGAACCCCCGGCCTTCCCCCCGCGCAGGCGCGGCTGCCGCGGCACCAGCGACGCCTCCGGCTTCGGCCCCGGCCCGCCACCGGTCCAACTCTGCGCCACCCGGTCCTCGTCGACCGGCTCCGGTGCCCCCGCCAGCAGCTCCGCCAGCTCCCCGCGCACCGCCTCCGCGGTCGGCCGCAGCACCGGATCAGGCTGCAACAGCCGCTCCACCAGCGGCGCGAGCGGCCCGCACACCACCGCGGGCTCGCGCCGCCCGTCCCGTACCGCCGTCACCAGCTCCGGCACGCCCCGCTCCGGGTACGGCGCGCGGCCGGTGACCAGCCGCTGCATCAGCACCCCGAGCGCCCAGCAGTCGCCCGCCGGACCGCCGTCCAGCGGCCAGCGCTCCGCCACAGGGCCGACCAGGGTGGCCCGCACCTCGTACCGGCGGCGACCGCCCGGCCCACCGAGCTCCTCGGCCAGCGCCTCCTCCGCCACCCCGGCGAGCAGCCCGCCGAGCATCGCCGCGCCGTCCTCGCAGACCAGCACCGACTCCGCGGTCACGTTGCCGTGGATGAGCCCGGCCGCGTGCAGCGCCCGCAGCGCGCCGGCCAGGTCCGCCGCCAACTCGGCCGCCCGGTACGGCGGCAGCGGCCCGTCGGCGAGCAGCTCGGCCACCGTCCGCCCGGCCGGCCGCTCCTCCACCGTCCACAGCAGCTCGCCCTCGACGAACGCGCCGACCCCGCGCAGCAGCCGCGGGTGCGCCACCGGCGCGGCCGAGCCGACCGCCGCCACCCGCCGCACCAGCCGGTCCGCCTGCGCCGCGGCGGCCTCCTCCGGGTCCAGTCCCGCCGTCAGCAGCGCCGGCAGCTCCAGGGCGCTCAGCAGCACCGATTCACCGGTCCGCTCGTCCACCGCGTGGGCGCGCAGCGGTCCGGGACGGTCCGTCAGCCGGTACCGCCCCGCCAGCAACTGCCCGGGGCCGCCTCGCATGCCAGTTCCTCTCACTCACCGAGCAGCCTACTGAGCGGCTCCGCTTAGGCTCGATCCCATGGACTGGACCGATTTGATCGACACCGCCTTCGAGGCGTCAGGAAACCGCAGCAAAGCCAACCAGGTCGAGGCCGTCCGCGCCGTCGAGGTGACCGCCATCGACGGCGAGAAGCCGGTCGCCTCCACCGCCGGGCGCCACCCCGAGCACTTCCGCAAGGGAGTGCTCGTGCTGACCACCCATCGGCTGCTCTTCCTGAAGGACGGGAAACCTCCGGTGCCGGTTCCGCTTGCCGCCGTCACCGACGTCTCCGTGACCCGCACCAAGCTCAACGGCGAAGTGCTCCTGGTGGTGGCGCTCACCGGCTCACACCGCTACGAGGACGTGGTCAAGGCCGAGTTCTTCGCCGAGCAGCTCCGGGCCTCCGCCCGGGCCGCCCGCAACGCCCCGAAGGCCGTGCCCGTCGCCGCACCGGCCGAGGCCGCCACCGGCGAACAGCTCATCGGCCAGCTGGAACGGCTGGCCGCCCTGCGCGCCTCCGGTGCCCTCACCGAGGACGAGTTCACCCGCGCCAAGCAACGCCTGATCGGCTGACCTACGGCGCGGGCTGGAAACTGTTGAAGACGATGTCCCGGACCGGGGCCTGGGCGGCCCACTCGGTGTCCGGGACGATCCAGTAGATCGAGTACCCGTACTTGGCCGGGGTCCCGGTCACGAAGCCGCGGTTGAGCGAGTGCGTCCTCGGTGTGCCGCTGGTCCACTCCCAGTCCGCCGCGTTGCTCCACTGCCGGTAGCCGATCGCCGCCAGGTTCACCCGCTGGTAGTTGGTGACCTTCGCGATCAGGGCCGGCTCGGACTCCTGCCAGTCCGCAACCGCGCTCGGACCGGGCGACGTGGTCCACTCGATCCGCAGCTGGCTGCCGTCGGCCGCGTTCTTGAAGATCCGCCGGTTGGCCTCCGACCCGGTCGGCTGCAGGCCGTCCGGGAGCACGACCGAGAAGCCGCTCGGGTCCTTGTACTCGTGGTACCCGGCCGGCACGGCGCCCGGCGCGGGCTGTGCCGGGGGCTGGGCCTGTGCCGGGGTCTGGGCCTGCGCCGGGGGCTGCACGGGGGCCGCCGGCGCGGTGGCGGACTGCACGGGCGCGTCCGGCACCGCAGCCGGATCGCCCGTCGGCTGGGCGGGCGCCAGCGCGGGTTCACCCGCCGTTGCCGACGTCGGCACCGGCTCCGTACCGGTCGCCACCGGCGCCGTGGCACCCGCACTCTGCGTGGCCCCGCCGTTCGAACCGCCGTCCCCACCGACCGCCTGGATCACCGCCACCGCTCCCGCGATCAGCAGCAGCACCACGATCACGGTGGCGATGGCCAGCCGCCGCCGGCCGGTGCGCGGGTCGGCCCCGGCCGCCTGCGTCGCACCCCTCGTCCACTCACTGGTCACCGGCCGGATCGGCTCCGGCCCCGGCTCGACCGGGGCGGGCTCCGCGGCCTTCGCGGCCGGCTCCCCGCCCTGCGCCCGGCTCCCCACCCGAACCGTCCCCAGCAGCCCGCCCACAGCCCGCTTGCGGCCGTCCTCGGGCTGCTCCGGCTCCGCCTTCGAAGGCGCCGACGCCGCCTCGGCCGGCTTCTCCACCGGCACCGCGTGCTCGGTGGTCGACTCGGCCCGCGCGGTCGCCTCCGCGACCACCCGCTTGAGCATCGACCGGGTCTGCGAGGCGTCCAGCCGCTCGGCCGGGTCCTTCGCCAGCAGCCCCTCGATCACCGGCAGCAGCGGCCCGGCGTTCACCGGCGCGGTCAGGTCCTCGGTCATCACCGCGGTCAGCGTGGCCAGCGCCGAGCCCCGGTCGTACGGCGGCCGGCCCTCGACCATCGCGTACAGCGTGCCGCCGAGCGACCACAGGTCGGCCGGCGGCCCGGGCTTCTGCCCGCGGGCCCGCTCCGGCGAGATGTACGAGGGCGCGCCGACCAGCATCCCGGTGGAGGTGACCGAGGCGTCGCCCTCCACGCTGGCGATGCCGAAGTCGGTGAGCACCACCCGGCCGTCCTCGCCGATCAGCACGTTGGACGGCTTGACGTCCCGGTGCAGGATGCCCAGCGCGTGCGCCGCGCTGAGCACGCCCAGCACGTCCAGCGCGATCTCCGCCGCCCGGCCGGGCGTCAGCGGCCCGTCCTCCCGCACCACGTCGGCGAGCGAGCGGGACTCGACCAGTTCCATGACGATCCACGGCCGGTCGTCCTCGTCGACCACGTCGAAGACCGTCACCGCCGAACTGTGCCGGATCCGCGCGGTCGCCTTGGCCTCGCGCAGCGTCCGGGTGATCAGCCGGTGCTTCTCCTCCTCGTCGACGCTGGCGTTCATCCGCAGTTCCTTGACCGCGACGGTCCGGCCCAGCATCTCGTCCTCGGCGCGCCATACCGTGCCCATGCCGCCGCGCCCGAGCACGCCGTTCAGGCGGTAGCGGCCGGCCAGGAGGCGGCCGGTGGAACCCTGCGCCTGGGTCATTCGGAACGTTCCCCCATGTGCTGCCGGCGGTCGTGGTGACGGCGCGTCGGCCCACCTGGGTCCCGAGCGCCCAAGCCTCCATCATCCCCTGTCCCGGGAGCCCTCGACCACCCGGCCCCCGACCCAAGCCGGGACGAACCGGAACGGGTACGGCGCTCCGTGCCCGATCTGTGATCGAAAACTCGCCAAGATCTGTCCGGGTCACTGCTACCGTTCGGCAGCTCATCGTCTTTCCGGGGGGATTCGACGCCCATGACCGTACCCGCACCGGGCACTGACGGCCCATCGACCCGGCCGCTCACCGCCCAGCACTACTCGGTCGCACCGGCCCCGGCCACCCCCGAGGGCTACGTCGCCCCCGGCATGCCGGGCGCCCCGGTGACCGGCTTCGAGCCCACCGAACCCGCGCCCCGCCCCGTCCCCCGCCGCCGCACCGCCCTGGCCGTGGTCCTGGCCCTGCTCGCCATGCTGCTCGGCGGCCTCGCCTACGGCAGCGCCCCCCTGCGCGCCGCCGACAGCCTCGGCTGGCTGGCCATCGCCCCGGCCGGCCTGGTCGCCCTCCCCCTCGGCCGCCTCGGCGGCCAGGGCCGCTTACTCCCCCCGCTCGGCGCCCTCCTCGCAGCCGGCGCCCTCCTCCTCGGCCAGCTGATCGAACACCTCCGCCGGATCCACGCCGACGGCCCCGCCCCCCACGGCCTGCTGCACGACACCGTCGCCACCTGGCGCGCCGACCTGCGCCCCCTCGACGCCGCCTTCTACGCCATCGCCCTCATCGGCGGCTTCCTGCTCACCCGCCGCACCGCCACCCGCAGTTGACCCCGCCCCGCCCCCTCCCGAAAGCCCCGCCCCCGCCCCGGAAGACCGAAAGGCCCCCGCCGTCTCCCCGGCAGGGGCCTCCCTCACGACGAAAACCCGAGCCTCAGCGGTGGTCGAGCGCCGGGTTGACCGTCACCTCGACCCGCTGGAACTCCTTGAGCTCCGTGTACCCCGTGGTCGCCATCGCCCGCCGCAGCGCACCGAAGAGGTTCATGGTCCCGTCCGGCGTGTGCGAAGGACCGGTCAGGATCTCCTCGGTGGTGCCGACCGTCCCGAGGTCCACCCGCTTGCCACGCGGCAGCTCCTCGTGGACGGCCTCCATGCCCCAGTGGAAGCCCTTGCCCGGGGCGTCCGTCGCACGGGCCAGTGCCGCACCGATCATCACCGCGTCGGCGCCGCAGGCGACGGCCTTCGGGATGTCGCCGCTGTAGCCGACGCCACCGTCCGCGATCACGTGCACGTAGCGGCCGCCGGACTCGTCCATGTAGTCGCGGCGGGCCGCCGCCACGTCGGCCACGGCGGTGGCCATCGGCACCTGGATGCCCAGCACGTTGCGGGTGGTGTGGGCGGCACCGCCACCGAAGCCGACCAGCACGCCGGCCGCGCCGGTCCGCATCAGGTGCAGCGCCGCGGTGTACGTGGCGCAGCCGCCGACGATCACCGGGACGTCCAGCTCGTAGATGAACTGCTTGAGGTTGAGCGGCTCGGCGGCGCTGGAGACGTGCTCGGCCGAGACGGTGGTGCCGCGGATGACGAAGACGTCGACGCCGGCGTCCACCACGGCCTTGGAGAACTCGGCGGTGCGCTGCGGCGAGAGCGCGGCGGCGGTGACCACACCGGAGTCGCGGACCTCCTGGATCCGCTGCTTGATCAGCTCGGCACGGATCGGCGCGGCGTAGATCTCCTGGAGCCGACGGGTCGCGGTGGGCGCGTCGGTGATCGCGGCGATCTCGTCCAGCAGCGGCTGCGGGTCCTCGTAGCGGGTCCACAGGCCTTCGAGGTTCAGCACGCCCAGACCGCCGAGGCGGCCGATCTTGATGGCCTGCTGCGGCGAGACCACGCTGTCCATCGGGGCGGCCAGGAACGGCAGCTCGAAGCGGTAGGCATCGATCTGCCAGGCGATCGAGACCTCCTTCGGGTCCCGGGTACGGCGGCTGGGGACGACGGCGATGTCGTCGAAGGCGTACGCCCGGCGGCCGCGCTTGCCTCGCCCGATCTCGATCTCGGTCACTTCGAGCCCTTCTGCTGTGTTGCTCATGCCCGCCGGGTCACCCCGGCCGCACCCCAGTATCCCGTACTGCCGCTGCTCCCGCCCCGACGGCCCACGGCCCGGACAGCCCGAAGGGCCCGCCGCCGTGGTCCGGCAGCAGGCCCTTCGGTGGTCCGGCGGGTCAGCGGGTCGAGTAGTTCGGCGCCTCGACGGTCATCTGGATGTCGTGCGGGTGGCTCTCCTTGAGGCCCGCCGAGGTGATCCGGACGAAGCGGCCCTTGCTCTCCATCTCGGCGACGGTGGCGGCGCCGACGTAGCCCATGGTCTGGCGCAGGCCGCCGACCAGCTGGTAGAGCACGGTCGACAGCGGGCCGCGGTACGGCACCTGGCCCTCGATGCCCTCGGCGATGAGCTTCTCGTCGGAGGTGATCTCGCCCTGGAAGTAGCGGTCCTTGGAGAAGGACTTCGCCTGGCCGCGGGACTGCATGGCGCCCAGCGAGCCCATGCCGCGGTAGGACTTGAACTGCTTGCCGTTGATGAACAGCAGCTCGCCCGGGGACTCCTCGCAGCCGGCCAGCAGCGAGCCGAGCATCACGGTGTCGGCACCGGCGGCCAGCGCCTTGCCGATGTCGCCCGAGTACTGCAGGCCGCCGTCGCCGATGACCGGCACGCCGGCCGCCTGGCAGGCCTGGGCGGCCTCGTAGATGGCGGTGATCTGCGGGACGCCGATGCCGGCGACCACGCGGGTGGTGCAGATGGAGCCGGGGCCGACGCCGACCTTGACGCCGTCCACGCCGGCGTCGATCAGCGCCTGGGCGCCGTCCCGGGTGGCCACGTTGCCGCCGACGACGTCGATCTTGACGGCGGACTTGATCTTCGCGATCCAGGCCAGCGCGTTGTGGCTGTGGCCGTGCGAGGTGTCCACCACCAGGAAGTCCGCACCGGCCTCGACCAGGGCCTGGGCCCGGTCGAACGCCTCGGCGCTGGCGCCGACGGCGGCGCCGACCAGCAGCCGGCCCTCGGCGTCCTTGGCGGCGTTCGGGTACTGCTCGGCCTTGACGAAGTCCTTGACGGTGATCAGGCCCTTGATCCGGCCCTCGTCGTCGACCAGCGGCAGCTTCTCGATCTTGTGGCGGCGCAGCAGGGCCATCGCGTCGACCCCGGAGATGCCGACCTTGCCGGTGATCAGCGGCATCGGGGTCATGATCTCGCGGACCTGGCGGCTGCGGTCCGACTCGAAGGCCATGTCGCGGTTGGTGACGATGCCGAGCAGCTTGCCCGCCTCGTCGGCGATCGGCACGCCGGAGATGCGGAACTTGGCGCACAGCGCGTCGGCCTCGGCCAGGGTGGTCTCCGGGCCGACCGTGATCGGGTCGGTGACCATGCCGGACTCGGAGCGCTTCACCAGGTCGACCTGGTTGGCCTGGTCCTCGACCGACAGGTTGCGGTGCAGCACGCCGACGCCGCCCTGGCGCGCCATCGCGATGGCCATCCGGGCCTCGGTGACCTTGTCCATCGCCGCGGAGAGCAGCGGGATGTTGACGCGGACGTTCCGGGAGACCCGGGAGGAGGTGTCCACCTGGTTCGGCAGCACCTCGGAGGCCCCGGGCAGCAGCAGGACGTCATCGAACGTGAGCCCGAGCATGGCGAACTTCTCGGGTACGCCTGCGGCGTTGTAAGACATTTGGGGGGTACCTTCCGTGGCCGGCCTAATCCGCTCACGCCCTGAGGGTGGGGGCGCATTCATCGCTCACTCGCGCAGACCGCCGAAGCCGGGTGCAATGGGAGGATCCTCCAAGGGGACCCCGCGCGCACCCGTGAAACTTTGGCAACCCGCCCAGGCGCCGATACCCCATGGTACTGGCACCGCGAATGTGTCCTCGTGTGCCCTTGACAACAACCCCGCCCCGTGGCCCATTCCCCGCAAGCGGCGCGCACCCGGTGGAACCGGCACGGATCAGGAGGACTCCTCCGCGAGCGCCCGCAGCCGGCTGAGCGCCCGGTGCTGGGCGACCCGGACGGCACCCGGTGACATCCCCAGCACCTCGCCGGTCTCCTCCGCCGACAGCCCGGCGGCCACCCGCAGCAGCACCAGTTCGCGCTGACGGGCCGGCAGGTTGGAGAGCAGTTCCTTCGCCCAGGCCGCGTCGCTGCTCAGCAGCGCCTGCTCCTCCGGGCCGAGCGCCTCGTCCGGCACCTCCGGCAGGTCGTCCTGCGGCACGACGGTCGAACCGGGCCCGCGCATCGCGGCCCGCTGGAGATCGGCGATCTTGTGCGCGGCGATCCCGTAGACGAAGGCCTCGAACGGGCGCCCCTGGTCCTTGTACCGGGGCAGTGCGCAGAGCACCGCGACGCAGACCTCCTGCGCGACGTCGTCCACGTGGTGCCGGGCCCCGCCGGGCAGGCGGACCAGCTTGGCGCGGCAGTACCGCAGCGCCAGCGGGTGGACGTAGGCGAGCAGCGCGTCGATCGCCGGGCCCTCGCCGCGCACCGCGGCCGCGACCAGCTCGCCCACCAGCGGCGAGCCACCCCTTCCGAGCACCGGCGGACGGCCCGGCCCGGTCATACCGGCGGAACCGCCGGGATCGGCGTACGACGGATCGTGGCCCGGACCGGAGGGCTCGGCCTCCACCGGGTCCGCCTGGCCGGCCGCACCGGCGACGTCGTCGCGCATCGGTCCATGGTGCCTGGTCGAGTGGGAAAACGCGGCACCGCGTCCGGAGTTGTGCACCGGAACGTTATGCGGTGCCGCACCGTACGGCGTGCCGCGCACCACCAGCCCCTCCTGCACCGTGCCGCCTCCCGCCCCGCCGTCGTCGGTGGTGGTCCCGTCCGTCGTGCCGTCCACCGAGTGTCCTGCGGCTGCGTGGTTCGCCGCAGTGCCTGTCCGCTGGTCCCCGAGGTGCTCCACTCCTCCATGGTGCAACCTCGGGACCGTAACGTCACACGCCCGTGCTGCGCCCGCTCCGGGAACCGCCGACGGCGCGCCGCCACCGGCGGCGCCGCCGGTGGTCAGCGGACCAGGCCCCAGCGGAAGCCCAGCGCCACCGCGTGCGCCCGGTCGGAGGCCCCGAGCTTCTTGAACAGTCGTCGGGCGTGGGTCTTGACGGTGTCCTCGGAGAGGAACAGCTCGCGGCCGATCTCGGCGTTGCTGCGGCCGTGGCTCATGCCCTCCAGCACCTGGATCTCACGCGCCGTCAGGGTCGGCGCCGCACCCATGTCGGGGCTGCGCAGCCGGCGCGGGGCGAGCCGCCAGGTCGGGTCGGCGAGGGCCTGGGTGACGGTGGCCCGCAGCTCGGCGCGCGAGGCGTCCTTGTGCAGGTACCCGCGGGCGCCCGCGGCCACCGCGAGCGCGACACCGTCGAGGTCCTCGGCGACGGTGAGCATGATGATCCGCGCGCCCGGGTCGGCGGACAGCAGCCGCCGGACCGTCTCGACCCCCCCGAGGCCGGGCATCCGGACGTCCATCAGAACGAGATCGGAGCGGTCGGCCACCCAGCGGCGGAGGACCTCCTCCCCGTTCGTCGCGGTGGTGACCCGGTCCACACCGGGTACGGTCGCGACCGCGCGGCGAAGCGCCTCGCGGGCGAGCGGGGAATCGTCGCAAACGAGAACGGAAGTCATGACCGTCGTCCTCCGCAGCTGATCCGCGTCACGTTGAGCCTCCTGGCTGGTACGAACCTCTCCGACACGGCCGATCGGCGACGGACTCCGTGCCGATCGCCCCAACCTGCCCGCGATCGTTCCGACGTCCGGCGCCCGCTGACCGCCTCCGCACTTCCAACGACCGTCACTCGAATGAGTTACGGCCTTCGGAGCCACCTCCACCACTGTACGTGGCCAACCCATTACCGATCAGCCGCATCGCGGTGCACACGCCGCACTTTTCCGCAGCTCGCGCGCGGTCGGCGCGCGACCCGCACACCGATTCGGCACGTCGCGCGCCCGTCGGCCACCCGATTGCCACGCCCGCGCCCGGCGGAGCGCTTGCCCGCTATGCCCGCTTTTATAGCTTTCGTATGGTCATTGACTGTTGTGCCAGTGTGTGGGTGACTTGTCCATGGAGTTGCCTTAAGTCATATTTCCAGGTGTCCATACCAGCGCATTGAAGCCCCGCCGCACCGCTCGGCAGCCAGCCCCCCGCCGAACGCCCGGCCGACGGCCGACAGCCTCTGAAGGGAATGAGCCATGGCAGATTTCTCCCGCCTCCCCGGTCCCAACGCGGACCTCTGGGACTGGCAGCTCTCCGCAGCCTGCCGTGGCGTGGACAGCTCGCTCTTCTTCCACCCCGAGGGCGAGCGCGGGGCTGCCCGCAGTTCGCGCGAGGCCAGTGCCAAGGAGGTCTGTATGCGCTGTCCGGTGATCGCCGAGTGCGCGGCGCACGCGCTGGCGGTCCGTGAGCCGTACGGCGTCTGGGGCGGGATGACCGAGGACGAGCGCGAGGAGATGCTGGGGCGCTCGCGGCACCGGCTGGTCGAGGTCCCCCTGGCCCCGCCGGCGGTCGCCCAGCGCTAGACCCGTCTCCATGAGCGTCGTGAAGAAACGTTTCTTCGTGACGCCTCAGCCTGTCGGCTCACCGTACGTGCAGGGCCACGGCAGCCCCGTCACCCACCGTCAGCGATCGGCGGCCGCCCCCGCCAGCCGCTCCAGCATCAGCGCCACGGCCGGCACCTCGGCCAGGTCCGGCAGGGTCAGCGCGACCACCTGGCGCACCGCGGGCGCCCCGGAGGCCGTCCGCACCGGCACCGTCGACACACCGTCAGGGCGCACCGACTGGAGCGCCAGGCGAGGCAGTACCGCCACCCCGAGCCCGGCCGCCACCAGGCCGACCACCGCCGGGTAGTCGTCCGTCGCGAAGTCGATCCGGGGCTCGAAGCCCGCACCGGCGCACAGCTCCACCAGGTGCCCCCGGCACTGCGGGCAACCGGCGATCCACTGCTCCCCCGCCAGCTCGGCCAGCTCCACCGCCCCGCCCCGCCCGGCCAGCGGATGAGCGGCGGGCAGCAGGCCCACCAACGGGTCGTCCAGCAGCGGGGTGGCCACCAGATCGGACCAGTCGGTCCCGGCGGTCAGCTGCTGCGCCTCCAGGTTGGCCTCGGCCCGGGCCTCGCGCGGCGTACCGTGCGCGGGCGCCGGGAGCGCGACGGCGCCGTCGGACTGCGGGTAGCGGAAGGCCAGCGCGATCTCGCACTCGCCGCCGCGCAGCATCGCCAGCGACTCCGGCGGCTCCGCCTCGACCAGCGACACGCGCACCCCCGGATGGCCGTCCCGCAGGCGGGCGACCGCGGGCGGCACCAGGGTGGAGCTCGCGGTCGGGAAGGAGACCAGCCGCACCCGTCCGGCCCGCAGCCCGGCGATCGCGGCCACCTCCTCCTCGGCGGCACAGAGCCCGGCCAGGATTCCGGTGGCATGCTTGAGCAGGACCCGGCCGGCCTCGCTGAGCTGCATCCCGCGGCCCGAGCGGACCACCAGCGGGGTGTCCACCGACTTCTCCAGGGCCTTCATCTGCTGGCTGATGGCGGGCTGCGTACACCCCAGCTCGCGGGCGGCGGCGGAGAAGGAGCCGGTGCGTGCGACGGCACGCAGGACGCGCAGGTGGCGGGCCTCGATCATGCCTCAGTTATAAGGCAATCTTTGCGTTCTGCAAAATTCCACTGATAGTTGAAAGGTCAAGGGCGGACGGCCAGAGGCCCGGCCCGCCTCCCCTCGCGGGGCGCGGACCGGGCCTCCGGTCAGTGGTTCGGGCCTCAGTGCGAGTGGCCGTGGCCGTGCGAGTGGCCGTGACCGTTGTCGGCCTCCTCCTCCTTCTTCTCCACCACGAGGGTCTCGGTGGTGAGGAGCAGGGAGGCGATCGAGGCGGCGTTCTCCAGGGCGGAGCGGGTGACCTTGACCGGGTCGATGACGCCGGCCTTCACCAGGTCGCCGTACTCGCCGGTGGCGGCGTTGTAGCCCTGGCCGATCTCCAGCTCGGAGACCTTGGAGGTGATGACGTAGCCCTCCAGGCCGGCGTTCTGGGCGATCCAGCGCAGCGGCTCGTGCAGCGCCTTGCGGACCACGGCGACACCGGTGGCCTCGTCACCCGACAGGCCCAGGCCGTCGTTCAGCACCTTGGCGGCGTGGACCAGGGAGGCGCCACCGCCGGCGACGATGCCCTCCTCGACCGCGGCGCGGGTCGCCGAGATGGCGTCCTCCAGGCGGTGCTTGCGCTCCTTCAGCTCCACCTCGGTGGCGGCGCCGACCTTGATGACGCAGACGCCGCCGGCCAGCTTGGCCAGGCGCTCCTGCAGCTTCTCGCGGTCCCAGTCGGAGTCGGTCGCGGCGATCTCGCCCTTGATCTGGGCGACGCGGCCGGCCACGGCCTCGGCGTCACCGGCACCGTCGACGACCGTGGTCTCGTCCTTGGTGATGGTCACGCGGCGGGCGGTGCCCAGCACGTCCAGGCCGACCTGGTCGAGCTTGAGGCCGACCTCCTCGGAGATGACCTGGCCACCGGTCAGAACGGCCAGGTCGCCGAGGATCGCCTTGCGGCGGTCGCCGAAGCCCGGGGCCTTGACGGCGACGGCGTTGAAGGTGCCACGGATCTTGTTCACGACCAGGGTCGACAGCGCCTCGCCGTCGACGTCCTCGGCGATGATCAGCAGCGGCTTGGAGGCACCGCCCTGGAGGATCTTCTCCAGCAGCGGCAGCAGCTCCTGGATGGAGGAGATCTTGCCCTGGTTGATCAGGATGTACGGGTCCTCCAGGACCGCCTCCTGCCGCTCCGCGTCGGTGACGAAGTACGGCGACAGGTAGCCCTTGTCGAACTGCATGCCCTCGGTGAAGTCCAGCTCCACGCCGAAGGTGTTCGACTCCTCGACGGTGATGACACCGTCCTTGCCGACCTTGTCGATCGCCTCGGCGATCAGCTCGCCGACCTGGGTGTCCTGGGCGGAGAGGGAGGCGACGGCGGCGACGTCGTCCTTGCCCTCGATCTCGCGGGCGACGGAGAGCAGGTGCTCGGAGACGGCGGCGACGGCCTTGTCGATGCCCTTCTTCAGGGCGGCCGGGCCGGCACCGGCGGCGACGTTGCGCAGACCCTCGTTGACCAGGGCCTGGGCCAGCACGGTGGCGGTGGTGGTGCCGTCACCCGCGACGTCGTTGGTCTTGGTGGCGACCTCCTTGACGAGCTGCGCGCCAAGGTTCTCGTACGGGTCGTCCAGTTCGACCTCGCGGGCGATGGTGACACCGTCGTTGGTGATGGTCGGGGCACCGAACTTCTTGTCGATGACGACGTTGCGGCCCTTGGGGCCGATGGTCACCTTGACGGTGTCGGCCAGCTTGTTGACACCGCGCTCCAGCGAGCGGCGGGCGTCCTCGTCGAACTGCAGGATCTTCGCCATGTTCCCTATTCCCTCGGGGCTGCGGCCGGCCCACCGGCCGCCGAACTACGTGAACCAACAACCACGCCCCGGGCCACTGTCACTGAGGACACGGATCCGGGGCGGGTCGGGACGTCTTACTTCTCGATGATCGCGAGAACGTCGCGGGCGGAGAGCACCAGGTACTCCTCGCCCTGGTACTTCACCTCGGTGCCGCCGTACTTCGAGTACAGGACGATGTCACCCACGGCGACGTCGAGCGGCAGACGCTGGCCGTCCTCGAAGCGGCCCGGGCCGACGGCCAGGACGACGCCCTCCTGGGGCTTCTCCTTGGCGGTGTCCGGGATAACCAGGCCGGAGGCCGTGGTGGTCTCGGCGTCGAGCGGCTGGACCACGATGCGGTCCTCGAGCGGCTTGATGGCAACCTTGCTGCTGGTGGTCACGTCCGAGCTCCCCTTCGGAGATTACGGGGTTTTCTAACGGGTAGGGGCGAACCTGCGGGCCTGCCGTCGCGGGGGTCAGACACGCGTCTTCGCGTTAGCACTCCCCCAGTGGGGAGTGCCAAGGATGACCATAGGCCGGTGTTAGCACTCAGTCAACCAGAGTGCCAACGACGCGCCCTGAAGTCTCGTGCGACGGATGAGTAGTCGTACTCATGTGCGACGCCGGGCCGGACGGCCAGACTCCTGCCATGGCCTCGATCCCGATGCGCGTCGGCCCGACCCGGCCCAAGGACGCGGCTCTCGCCCTGCTGGCACTGCCCCTGCTGGGAGGCGTGCTCCCATTCGTCGTCTTCTACTTCATCGCCTGCCTCGGCAGCGGTCCCGGCGCCGGGGACGACGGGGACGGGCGCGGGTGGGCCTTCCTGGGCGTCGGGATGATGGCCGGCCCGGTGGCCGCCCTCGTGGCGGGCGTCCTGGTGGCCGTACGCAGCCGGCGCTCCGGCTACCAGTTCCTCCCGGTCGCCGCCGCGCTCTCGCCGTTCCTGCTGCCCGCGATCCTCTCCTCGGGCGTCCTGTGGCGGTGAACCGACCGCCGATCCGCCCGCGCACGCACTGGGCGGCGGACCTGCTGCTCTCCCTGGTGGTGCTCACCGCGGGCCGCCGTGGCGGCGCCCTTCGGGACAGCGGCGTGCTTCGTGCCCGGCATGCTCGTCCACTCGTGGACGGTCGCGCCGGTCGTCGGCGTCGCGGCCCTGCTCGCAGCGCTGGGACCGACCGCCCGCGGCACCTGGCGGCTCGGCTACGGATCACGCCGTACGTCGCGGTGGCGGCTGCGCTCCTCCGGCCGCCGGGGATCCGGCCGGCCGGCCGCCTCCACGCCCTCTGACCGGTCAGAATGACCCCGTGGACATCGAGAACCTCCAGCCGCTGCTGACGCCCGAGGGCCAGGCCCTGCTCGCCGAGTTGCGCGAGTTCACCCCCGAGGAGGAGCTGGCGCTGGCGACCCGCCTGCGGCGGGAGCACCCGGCGGATCTGGTGTCGGCGGCGTTCGGGCAGGCGCGGCTGCGGCAGCGGGCCCGGGCGAAGTTCGGGGCGGACGCCGACCTGATGTACTTCACGCCCAACGGGGTCGAACAGTCCACCCGGCGCAGCGTGGCCGAGTGGCGGGCGCAGCGGTTCGCCGGGTTGGGCGTACGACGGCTGGCGGACCTGTGCTGCGGCATCGGCGGGGACGTGCTGGCGCTGGCCCGGGCGGGCATCGAGGTGCTGGCCGTGGACAAGGACCCGGCGGCCTGCGCCGCCACCGCGGCCAACGCCGCCGCGCTGGGCCTGGCCGGGCTGGTCGAGGTGCGCTGCGCGGACGTCGCCGAGGTGGACGTCACCGGTTACGACGCGGTGTTCACCGACCCGGCCCGGCGCACCTCGCGCGGCCGGGTGTTCGACCCGGAGGCGTACGCCCCGCCGCTCTCCTGGGCGATCGAGGCCGGCCGGCGGACTCCGATCGGCGCGCTGAAGGTTGCGCCGGGCATCCCGCACGAGGCGGTGCCGGAGGACGCCGAGGCCGAGTGGGTCTCCGACCACGGCGACGTCAAGGAGGCGGTGCTCTGGTTCGGCACCGGGGCCGCGAGCCCGCACCGCGCCACCCTGCTGCCGCAGGGCGCCAGCCTGACCGGCGGCGACCTGCCCGACCCGCCGGCCGGCCCGGTCGGGCGCTACCTGTACGAGCCGGACGGCGCGGTGATCCGGGCGCACCTGGTGGCCGAGGTGGCCGGGCAGGTGCGCGGTCGGCTGATCGACCCGAAGATCGCCTACCTGACCTCGGACGAGCTGGTCGCCACCCCGTACGCGCACGCCTTCGAACTCACCGACGTGCTGCCGTTCAACATCAAGAAGCTGAAGGCGCTGCTGCGCGAGCGCGGGGTCGGCACGGTGGTGATCAAGAAGCGCGGGATGGCGATCACCCCGGAGGAGCTGCGCCGTCAGCTCAGGCCCTCCGGGCCGAACACCGTCACGGTGATCCTCAGCCGCACCGACCACGGGCCGCTGATGATGCTGGGACAGCCCGTACGGGCCGCTCAGGACGCGGGCGCCTGGATGTAGTCCTCCAGCCGGGCCACCGAGAAGCCCTGCTCCTGGATCCGGGCCAGCAGGTCGCCGAACATCTGGGTCATCGTGGCGCCCTTGAGCTCCTTGGGGCCGCGGAAGTGCGCCAGGATGATGTCGCCGGGCTTCAGCTTCTTGTCGCCGGCCTGGTACTGCATGTCGTGGATCTGCATCGACTCGCGCCACAGCACTATGGCGCGCGGGCCGCACTCCTGGACCGAGGTGTTGAGCGTCGGGGTGTTGGCGCCGTCGCCGAACGGCGGGCGGAACAGCAGCGGGGCGGTGCCGTACTGCTGGGTGAGCGCGGACTGGTCGTCGCAGATCTCGGCCTTCTGCTTCTCCGGCGAGAGCTTGCTCATCACCGGGTGGGTGACGGTGTGGTTCTGGATGTGGTTGCCCAGCGCCTGGAGCGGCTTGAAGTAGCCGTAGTCGTTCTTGACTATGTCCTTGGTCAGGAACATCGAGATCGGCACCTTGAGGTCGGTGAGCATCTCGACGAACTTCGGGTCCTTCTCGGCGCCGTCGTCGATGGTGATGAAGACGACCTTGTCGCTCGTCTTCACATCGCTGAACACCGGTACGGTGCCGGTGCGTTCGAGCTTGACGGGCTTGTCGGCGGGCGGCGCGGGGGCCGGGGCGAGCGGCTTGAGGTTCCACTTCGCCCAGGCCGCGGCGTCGCCCCCGGCCAGGGTCGTGCCGGGCGTGGTGGCCGCGGCGGCCGGCGCGGCGCCGGCGGACTGGGGTGCGGCCGGTGCGGCCGTGGTCGCGGCCGGGGCGGCGCCGGCGCCACCCCCGTTGTCGCCGCACCCGGTGGCGAGGGCCAGCAGGGCCAGCGCCCCCGCCGCGTACGTCCTGGTCCTGCTCCGCCCGTCCCTGCTCACCGCACCGCGCTCCCGGTTCCCGTCCAGCTGCCTCTCAGCTATGCACGGTAACGGCCGGGGCGATGGTTCCCCGTATCATCCGCTTTTCGGATTACTCGACGTGCTCACTGGTGAAGGACCAGCGGTGCACCGGGCGGCCGAGCAGTTCGGTCGGCGGGTCGGCGACGGGCGCGGGCTCGCCGCTCCACCAGGTGATCAGCAGCACTCGCTCCCCGGGGGCGGAGAGCAGTTCGGCGCGCTCCAGGCCGGCCGCGCCACGGACTGCGGGCAGCGCGAACTCCCGCACCCAGGAAGCGAGTTCAGCCCCCCGACCGGTCGCCGCCCGGGCCTCCCACATCGCCGCGACGGTCATGCCGCGCCGCCGCCGAGGGCGTCGTAGGCCTGGCCGTGGAAGTCGCCGTGCCCGATGTCCGCAGCCGGCACGTGGACGTCGGTGACCGGCAGCGAGGAGTCCGCCGACAGGTCGAAGGCGGAGGGCGCGCGGTCGCGCCACACCATCTCGGCACCCAGCGCCGCCACCATCGCGCCGTTGTCGGTGCACAGGCCCGGCCGGGGCACCCGCAGCCGGATGCCGGCCCGGTCGCAGCGCTGCTGGGCCATCTCGCGCAGCCGCGAGTTGGCCGCCACGCCGCCGCCGATCATCAGGTGGTCGACGCCGTTGTCCTTGCACGCCTTGACGGCCTTGCGGGTGAGCACGTCGGTGACCGCCTCCTGGAAGGACGCCGCCACGTCGGCGATCGGCACCTCCTCGCCGGCCCGGCGCTTGGCCTCCACCCAGCGGGCGACGGCGGTCTTCAGGCCGGAGAAGGAGAAGTCGTACGCGGGGTCGTTCCTGCCGCTGAGGCCACGGGGGAAGGCAATCGCCCCGGGGTCGCCCTCGCGGGCCGTGCGGTCGACGATCGGGCCGCCGGGGAAGCCGAGGCCGAGCACCCGGGCGACCTTGTCGAAGGCCTCTCCGGCCGCGTCGTCGATGGTCGCGCCGAGCGGGCGGACGTCGCTGGTGATGTCCTCGCTGAGCAGCAGCGAGGAGTGCCCGCCGGAGACCAGCAGGGCCATCGTCGGCGAGGGCAGCCGGCCGTGCTCCAGCTGGTCGACGCAGATGTGCGAGGCGAGGTGGTTGACCCCGTACAGCGGCTTGTCCAGTGCCCAGGCGTACGCCTTCGCGGCGCTGACGCCGACCAGCAGCGCACCGGCCAGGCCGGGGCCGGCGGTGACGGCGATGCCGTCCAGGTCGCTCGCCTTGATCCCGGCGGTGTCCAGGGCGCGCTGGATGGTCGGGATCATCGCCTCCAGGTGCGCGCGGCTGGCGATCTCCGGGACGACGCCGCCGAAGCGGGCGTGGTCGTTGACGCTGGAGGCGACCGCGTCGGCCAGCAGCGTGGTGCCGCGCACGATGCCGACGCCGGTCTCGTCGCAGGAGGTCTCGATGCCGAGGACGAGCGGTTCGTCAGCCATGGCGGGTGTCCTCAATGTCCTTCGGGTCAGTGCTGTCAGTGCTCGGGTGGTCGAGGCGCATCACCAGCGCGTCGACGTTGGCCGGCTGGTAGTAGCCGCGCCGGATGCCCACCGGTTCGAAGCCGTGGCGCTCGTACAGCCGCTGGGCGCGCGGGTTGTCCACCCGCACCTCCAGCAGCAGCTCGGCGCACTCGCGCCGGGCGGCCTCCCGGATCAGGTCGGTGAGCAGCGCCGCGCCGAGGCCGGCGCCCTGGCGGCGCTCGTCGACGGCGATGGTCTGGACGTCGCCCTCGCCGGCGATCGCCATCAGCCCGGCGTAGCCGACGATCGTGCCGTCCGGGGCGGCCGCGACGGTGTAGTGGCGGGTGCCGCCGGGGTGGGATTCGGCCAGCTCGGACCAGAACATCCCGGCGGACCAGGCGTCCTCGGGGAAGAGCCGCAGCTCCAGATCCAACACCGGCGCGATGTCCCACCAGCGCATCGGGCGCAGGGTGGTGCCGTGGTTCACGCCGGAAGCACCGCCTTGCCCCCTAGAACGGTCTTGTAGGCGGCGGGGACCTGGGCGTCCGGGCGGCGCAGGTACAGCGGGTGGTTCGCCAGCAGCTCGCGCCCGGCGGCCAGCTCGGCGGCGGCGAAGCCCGCCAGGGCGCCGGCCGAGACGTGCTCGGGGCCGTGCGCGCCCGGGAAGGCGTCGGGGTAGAGCAGCGCGCCGGCGCCGACGGAGCGTTCCTGCGGGGTCAGCTCGGCCGGGCGGTCCACGTCGGGACCCTCGGTGCGGCGGCCGTCGGCGTCGTACGAGGCCCAGTAGACCTCCTTGCGGCGCGCGTCGGTGGCGACCGTGAACGGCTGCCCGGCCAGGCCCTCGGCGCGGGCCTGGAAGGCGATCGCGTCCAGGGTGCAGACGCCGTGCACCGGCAGCCCGAGCGCGTGGCCGAGCGCGGCGGCGGTCACCAGGCCGACCCGCAGGCCGGTGTACGGGCCGGGGCCGACGCCGACCGCGATGCCGGTCAGCCGGTGCTTGTCCACCCCGGCGGCCCGCAGTACCCGGTCGATCGCGGGCAGCAGCAGTTCGCCGTGGCGCCTGGCGTCGACCTGGTGGGTCTCGGCGAGGACGGCCGTGCCGTCGTGGACGGCGGCGGTGACGGCGGGGGTAGCGGTGTCGAACGCGAGCAGCAGCACGGGGTCAAGGTTAGACCGCGTTGGGCCGACCGGCCGATCGGCAGCATGTACCACCCGGGAACACAGATCCGAGGCGCTGCGACCCGCGAGGATGAACCTGGCACGATGGGGCCGTACGTAAAGGGACGGCGGCGGGAGCGGCAACGTGGCGAAGATGGGTCCTGGAGTGGTGGTCACGGGGTTGACCCTGGGGGCCCTGGCGGTGGTGAGCCTGCTGGCCTTCCAGGCCAACGGCGCCCAGGACCGGGCGGGCGGCGCCAAGCCCACCGCCACCACCACGGCGACCGGCACGGCCACCGCCGCGGCGCCGACCCCCGCGGCCGCCCCGACCGTTCCGCCGCTGCCGGCCACCTCGGGCACCGGCCTCCGGGTGGTGTACTCGATCGGCAGCCACTACGTCTGGCTGGTCGACCCGAAGAAGGGCCCGCAGGCCGCTGTCGCCTTCCCGGTCACCCCGGGCTCGGTCGAGCCCGCCCCGGGCAGCTACGCGGTGTACAGCCGCACCCAGACCACCACGGGGACGGACGGCAGGCAGATCGAGCACGTGGTGCGCTTCGCGCAGCAGAACGGCGTGGTGTTCGGCTTCAGCGCGGCGGTCGACGGCGCGACGCCGACCACCGACCCGAGCGCCAAGACCGGCGGCATCCGCAGCGGCCGCGCCGAGGGGCAGCTGCTCTGGGACTTCGCGCCGAAGGACACCAAGGTGGTCGTGATCGCCTGATCCCGGACGGCCCGGGACGACCCACGTGCTCCGGGTCCGGGACGTGCGGCCTCACGCGGCCCGGGGCGCCTGCGCCTCGGGCCGTTCGTCCTGCCCGGGCCGCGGTTCGGGCGGGGTGGACACCGCCTCGGCGGCCGCGCAGGCGGCCAGCAGTGCCCGCATCGGCTCTCCCGGAGCGCGGCGGGCGGAGTCTCCGGCCCCGGCGGCGGGGACCGCGCGCTGCGGGTCGGGGGTGGTGCTCGACATGGCGCCTCCCTAGTTAGGCAGACCTAACCGCAGCACCCATCCCACCACGCCCGGCACCCCGCCCGCAACACTTGCCGACAGTCTGTCGGCAACCCGTCGGCTATCCGAGGTCCTCCAGCGCCACGTCCGACCAGCGCGGGCCGATGCCGGTCAGCACCACCCGGCGCGGGTCCTGGTCGTCCCCGTCCGCGGTGTCGCCGATGGCGCGCTCGATCCGGACCTCCAGCCGGTCCTCGGACAGCCGCTCGACCTTGCCCTCGCCCCACTCGACCACGACCACCGACTCGGGCAGCGAGACGTCCAGGTCGAGGTCCTCCATCTCGTCCAGGTCCCCGCCCAGCCGGTACGCGTCCACGTGCACCAGCGCCGGGCCGCCGACCAGCGAGGGGTGCACCCGGGCGATCACGAAGGTCGGCGAGGTCACCGCCCCGCGGACCTGCAGGCCCTCCCCCAGGCCCCGGGTCAGCGTGGTCTTCCCCGCCCCCAGCTCACCGGAGAGCAGCACCAGGTCCCCCGGCCGCAGCAGCGCGGCCAGCTCCCGGCCGAGCCGGCCCATCCGCTCCGGCGTGGGGACGGTGAGAGTGGCGTGCGAGCCCATGCGCGTGTCATGCCCTTCGGTCCGTACCGGCGCACCGACCACCGGCCGCCACCGCTACCGTGCCACATCGGCGCGCCCGGGTGCGGCGCGCGGGGGCCTAGGCCGGGTCGACGACGGGTTCCGCGGCCCGCTCGCGGGCCAGGTCGAGGACGGTCGCGGGCAGCTTCGCCGCCCCGGCGAAGCGGGCGGCCCGGCGGAGCAGCCGCGCCAGCTCGTGGTCGACCAGCTCCGCGCGCTCCAGCATCACCAGGTGCCCGGCGCCCTCGGCCAGGACCAGCTCGGCGCCGGGCAGCTGCTCGGCCATCGCCTCGCTGTGCGTCGAGGGCGTCAGCAGGTCCTTCGTCCCGGCCAGCACCAGCGCGGGCAGGCCGCGCAGGGCGGCCAGCGCCTCGTACTTCTCGTGCACGCCGAACACCGGGTAGAACTCGGCGACCACGTCGATCGGGGTGGCGTCCAACAGCTGCTCGGCGAAGCGCACCACGCCGGGGTCGACGTCCCGGCCGCCGAAGGAGAACTTCCGATAGAAGACGGCGGCCACGTCCGAGCCCAGCCGCCTGGTCGCCTCGACCAGGTCGACCTGGCGGCCCAGCAGCTTCACCATCCCGGGCGCGACCTTCTTGAACAGCTTCGCGCCGGCCTTCGGCAGACCGAGGCTGACCTCGTCCCAGTCCCCGGCGAGGGTGCCCATCAGCGCCACTCCCGCGACGCGCTCGCGGAACAGCTCCGGGTGCTGGTCGGCCAGCGCCATCACCGTCATGCCGCCCATCGAGTGGCCCACCAGCACCAGCGGCCCGGTCGGGGCGACGGCGTCGATCACCGCCTTGAGGTCGCCGCCCAGCTGGTCGATGCCGGCCGGCTCGCCCGCCAGGTACGAGCGGGAGCGCTCGGAGCGGCCGTGGCTGCGCTGGTCCCAGAAGACCAGCCGCATGCCCTCGCGCAGCGCGGCCCGCTGGAAGTGCCAGCTGTCCTGGTTGAGGCAGTAGCCGTGGCAGAACACCACGGTCAGCGGCTCGGCGACGGTGCCGTCGCCGTCCGGCTCGCTCCAGCCGGTGCCGTCCAGCTCGACGTACAGTTCGGTGCCGTCCGGCGCGGCCACCGTCTTCGGGCGGCCGCGCAGCGAGCCGTACGGGGCGTTCGCGTCCAGCTCGGTCCGGGCCCGGCGGCGCGTCGCCCGGCCGACGGTCAGCCGCTCGATCGCCAGGCCCGCGGCCGCCCCGGCCGCCAGCACGCCGACCGAGATCCCGATCACACCCGCCCGGCTCACCCCGGAGGCGGCGCCGGCCGCCTTGGCGACCACCGCGACCGGATTGCCCTCGGCCGGTGTGCCGGTCATGCCGACGGGCCCTCGGTGTGGCTGCCGCCCAGGTAGCGGCGGGGCACCCGGTCGCCGATCCGGGTGATGATCTCGTACGAGATGGTGCCGCAGGCACGGGCCCAGTCCTCGGCGGTGGGCTCGCCGCGCTCGCCGTTGCCGAACAGCAGCACCTCGTCCCCGATCGCCGGAGTGTCGCCGCCGAGGTCCACCACGAACTGGTCCATGGCGACCCGGCCGGCCACCGTGCGCCACTTGCCGTCGATCTGCACCGGGCCGGTGCCGCTGGCGTGCCGCGGGATGCCGTCGCCGTAGCCGACCGGGACCAGGCCCAGGGTGGTCTCGCCCGGCGTCGTGTAGTGGTGGCCGTAGCTGACCCCGTGCCCGCCGGGGACGTGCTTGACCAGCGCCAGCCGCGCGGTCAGCGCCATCACCGGGCGCAGCCCGAAGTCGGCCGGCGAGCCCACCTCGGGCACCGGCGACAGCCCGTACGCGGCCAGGCCGGTGCGGACCAGGTCGAAGTGCGACTCGGGCAGCAGCAGGGTGGCCGGGGAGTTCGCCAGGTGCCGGACCTCGGGGCGCAGCCCGGCGGTCTCGGCCGCGGCCAGCGCGGCGCGGTAGGAGTCCAACTGGGCCTGGATCGACGGGTGGCCGGGCTCGTCCGCCGCGGCGAAGTGCGACCAGACGCCGACGACCGTCAGCAGCCCCTCCGCCTCGGCGCGGCGGGCGGCGGCCACCAGCTGCGGCCAGTCGTGCGGCTGGCAACCGTTGCGGCCGAGGCCGGTGTCGGCCTTCAGGTGCACCCGCGCCGGGATGCCGGTCTCGCGCACGGCGGGCAGCAGCTCGTCCAGCGCCCACTGGCCGCTGACCGAGATGTCCAGGTCCGCGCGCAGCGCCTCGCGCCACGGCCCGCCCGGCGTCCACAGCCAGCACAGGATGCGGGCCTGCTCCGGACGGATGCCCGCGGCCCGCAGCGCCAGCGCCTCGTCCGGCGTCGCACAACCGAGCCAGCCAACCCCGTTCGCGACCGCCTCCCGGGCGCACTCGACCGCGCCGTGGCCGTAGCCGTTCGCCTTGACCGCGAGCATCACCGCCGCGCTGCCGACGCGCTCGCGCAGCGTCGCGAGGTTGCCGCGCAGGGCGGCGAGATCGATGGTCGCCTCGGCCCGTACGCCGTCGGTGAGGGTGGCCGTGCCGGTCGTGTTCGCAGTTGTCATCAGGGTCAGTCTCCCAGACGTCCCGGAGTCCTCGCCGAACGGCCTGTCGGCACAGCTGCCGACGACCAGGCCGCGCACACCGCGCCGACCTGCGGCGAACCGCTCGTCGTCCCTTGCACGGACGCGTTCGACGGACCGTTCGGTTCCGTTTCCCGGCCTTCCGGACGTTCCGGGCTAGTCGGCCCGTACCGCCCGCCACACCGCCGGCAGCGCCCCGGCCACCGCGAGCGCCGTCGCCGGGGCGCCCGGCTCGCCCGCCGCCTCGCGGCCGGCCAGGCCGTGCAGGTAGGC